>JAQBQI010000756.1 GCA_028287085.1 Myxococcaceae bacterium | reverse complement strand
CGCGTCGCTGATGCCCAGCTCGCTCATCGGCTGCGGCATCGGCGCGCCCACCACCTGGATCACCCCGACCGCCGAGAGCGCCAGCATCACCAGCAGCACCAGCGACGAGAGCGCGCGGCCGCTGCGGGTCTCGGCCACGAGCAGCACCGCGAGCAGCGTGACCGCCGCCCCGCCGATGGCGAGCAGCACCTGCGCCGGGTCGATGCCCTGCTGCCAGGCCCAGTCGGAGAGCCAGAGCGGGCGCGCGATGACGCCCTCGCGGTGCGACGCGAAGACCGACGTGAAGGCCACCGTCACCAGCCCGAGCTCGAGCGCCATCACCGACGGCCGGCGCACGGCCAGCATGCGCAGGCCGGCGACCGTGGAGAACGCCAGTGCGCCGAAGCGCAGCACGCTCGCGATGACCAGCGCGTTGGCCGGTCCCACCAGCTCGGCCAGAAGCTCGGTGCCCACGGCGAGGGCCGCGACGCGCCACAATACGAAGGCCAGTAAGGCCAGCGCACCCGCGCCGAGGGCCGGGCGCACTCGCGATCGGCCCAGCACCTCGCCCACGGCGACGCCGAGGACGGCGCCGAGCATGGCGGCGGCGAGGGCTTCGCCGAGGGCGACGCCCCAGCTCAACGAGAAGGCCGCGAGCGCCATGGCGAGGGCGCGCACCGGGTGGCGCCAGCCGGCGAGGGCGCGGCGGAGGAGCTTCACGCGGCCTCCAGCGAGCGGTGGTGGCCGCCCGGGTACACGCGGCCGGCGACGCGGTCGACGAGGGTCACCGGCGCGCGGGTGGTGGCCAGCGCGCGCAGCACGGCGGCGACCTCATCGCCGGGCGCCGGCGTGACGGCGCCGTCGGCGACGACGGGGCGCACCACGAAGGCCAGCCGCGACCACCAGGTGGACTTCGCGATGGGGACGATGCCGTCGGTGCACACGACGAACTCCACGGGCGACTGCATCTGGTTGGGGGCGGTGCGGGCGCGGACGGTGGCGACGACGCGGTCGAGCCACGGTCCCGGGCGGCCGGGGACGAAGACCACCGCGCGGGCGAGGCCGCCGGGGGTGGCCCGCGAGAGGAAGTCGCCGAGGCCCGCGCCGCCGAGCGCGAGGGGGGTGTTGGCCGAGCGCGCGAGCACCTCGAGGGCCTGCACCGGCGACTTCGCGTAGGTGTCGTTGCCGTCGGCGCCGAGCACCCACTCGGCGCCGAGCGCGCCGGTGTCGACCGCGACCCGCGCGGCCCCCGCGGCCGACTCGTCGCCCGCGCCCGTGACCAGGTAGGCGACGGTCTGGCGGGTCGGCGCGATGGCCCGCTCGGGGGTGCGCACCACCAGCTGGCGCGAGCGGGCGAAGACCTTCCAGAGCACGAACTTGATCGGGTCGCCCGGCGCGTAGTGGCGCAGGTCGACGCGCTCGCCCTCGGGCGGACCCGCCGGGTTGGAGATCTCGTCGCCGCCCGCGATGGAGCGCACGACCCGCATCTGGCGGAGGGCGCCCATCGAGGGGACGAAGCGCACGACGCGCTCCTGCCGGAGGGTGAAGGAGAGCTTCGTCAGGCCGAAGGCGTCGCTCACCTCGACGCGGCGGGCGATGCTCTCGTGCAGGCCGCGGCGCAGCGGCGTGACCTCCTCGTGCAGCCGGCGCTTCAACGGAACGAGGCGCACCGAGGCCTCGGGGAGATCCCAGGTCCAGCGCAGCTTCACGAAGGGGACGTACCAGAGGTTGGACATCGAGAAGCCCGTGCGGGCCGCGTAGCCGCACTCGAGGCGCAGGGCCTCCTCGTCGCGCTGCTCGCGGCCGCGGCGCCAGAGCACGAGCGCCGTGAGCGAGGTGCTGAGCAGGGTGGTGAGGCCGAGCGCGAGCCCGACCGTGCCCACGACGAGGATCAGCAGGTCGATGTGCTGGATGCCGTAGCGCACGAGGGCCCACGCGCTGCCGGCCACGAGCAGCAGGCCGAGGCCCGTGAAGGGGAACAGCCCGGCGGCCCGCCGCGCGAGGCCGGAGGCGCGGCGGAGCAGCGGTGCGAAGGGTCGTCGGGAGGGCGCGGACGGCATCTACAGTTCGACTACTGCTCCGAAGGAATCGGAGGGCGGGCGCAGCATGGCACACCAACCGATCACGGGGGGATGTTGATCCCTACGAGTCCGCGGTGCCGGTCGGGGTTCGCGGAATTCAACCGATGCCCGCGAGCACCGCGCGCCATTGGGTCGCGTCGCCGGCCCGCAGCGCGACCTCGGCGCCGTGCGCGACCGCGCCCGCGAGCGGCGCGTCGGTCTGCGAGAGGGCGAGCAGGGGCAGCTGCCCGAGCACGGCGTGCGCGCGCAGGGCCCGCACGATCGCGAGGGGGTTGAGGCCCAGCACGTCGAGGTCGACCACGACGGCCGCGGGGGGGCGCAGGCCGAGGGTGAGGAGGTCTTCGTAGAGTCCGTGGTGGGGGCCGAGCCGCCAGGCGGAGGAGAGGATCTCGCCGAAGCGGCGGTGCACCTCGGCCTGCTCGGTGAGCACCACGACCGCGTTGGGCTCGCTCGGGGCGGTGCGGGTCACCGCGAGCGAGATGCCCCGCGACTGGAGGTAGGCCACGGCGTCGGGCAGCGCGATGCGCACGCTGCGGCCGACGGTGCGCGAGGCCTTCACCTCGCCGCGGCGCACGGCCTGGAGCACGGTGGTCTTGTGCAGTCCGGCGAGGCGGGCGACCTCGCCCGCGTGCAGCAGCTTCGGGGTGGCGGCCGGGGGCGGCGCCGGGTCGGGGGTGTCCCGCGTCCTGGGCATTGCCCGGTGGGTGATAGCGCGACGCCGGAAAGTTGTATGGGCCGGGCGCGATCGCCGACAGAGATTCGTATGGGACTCGTCGTGGTTGCGCTGGTTATCGGCCTCGTGGCGTCGGACCTCGTCGGGCTGCTCCAGCGCGCGAAGCACTGACGACGCGTTTGCCCTCGGCGGTCTCCATGACCGACCATGCAGGCGCGGATGAATGTTCATGACCTGACCGGCACCAGTCGCTGGGTAACCCCCGATGGCGACCATGGCACCCTCACTCTTCCCTCGTCTTCACGCCCTGGATGTTCGCGTGACCCGTGATGACGAGAGCGCCCCGGCGTACGTCCAGCGCGCCCGCGAGGGCGACACGCGGGCCTTCCAGGAGCTGTTTCGCGGCCACCGGCGCGACGTGGCCCGGCTCGTGGGGCGGCTGCTCGGGCCGCGCCCGGAGGTCGAAGACGTCGTGCAGGAGGTGTTCATCCAGGTGTTCCGCTCGCTGCCCAACTTCCGGGGCGAGTCGCGCTTCACCACCTGGCTGCACCGGGTCACCGTCAACGTCACCCTCATGCACCTCCGGGCCGCCCGCAGCCGGCCCCGCCTCGGCAACGAGCTCCTCGACGAGCCGGCCGCCCCCGAGGGTGACTCCCCCGTCGACCACGCCGCCCGCAACGAGCGCCTCCGCGCCCTCTACAAGATCCTCGACACCCTCTCCGACAAGAAGCGGGCGGTGTTCATCCTCCACGACCTCGACGGAGTCCCCGCGGCGCAGATCGCCGCCATGGTCGACAGCCCCGTGCTGACCGTGCGCACGCGCCTCTTCTACGCCCGGCGCGAGGTCTACGCTGCGATGGCAGCCGACCCGACGTTGGAGTCCATCGCCCGCGACCTCGCGGCCGGTGAAGCCACCCCCGAGACTGTGAGCCCGCGATGATCGACCACCCCTCCATCGACGCGCTGCAGGCGCACCTCGATGTGCCCGACCCGCTCGTGCGCGCCCACCTCGACGGCTGCGCCGACTGCGCGCGCCGCTCCGACCGCCTCGCCGCCGGCCTCGCCGTCATCGACGAGGCCCGCCGCCACTCCCCCGCCCTCCCCGCGTGGGACCGCCTCGACGAGGTGCTCGCCCGCGAGGCGCAGACCGTCTCCGTGGAGATCCGCGCGGGCCGCCTGCGCCCCTCGCCGAGAGTGCCCGCGTGGGTCTCGACGGGCTTCGCCATCGCCGCGGGGGTCGGACTTCTGCTCGGTGGCCGCGCCTTGCTGCGCTCGCGGGAGACGCCGGCCGTCGCGCCGATCGCGCGGCGGGTCGAGCCGGTCGTGGCTCCGACTCCGACTCCGACGCTGACGCCGTACGAGGGCGTGGTGCTGCTGGCCGCGGGCGGTGCCCGTTACCGCGCGCCGGCCACCGAGTCGGGGGTTCCGCTGTCGCGCGCCACGGGGCTGCGCGAGGGCGCGAGCGTCGAGACCCCGGAGGCGGGGCGCGCGGTGTTCACGGTGCGCTCGGGCTGGACGGCGGACGTGCGCAGCGGGTCGGCCGTGGAGCTCTCGCAGCTGCGCACCGAGCAGACGGCGGTGACGCTGGGCCGCGGCGAGGTGGCGCTCACCCCGACGGCGGGCGAGGCGCGGCCCGTGCGGGTGCTGCACGAGGGCTGGGCGGTCGAGTCGCACGGCCCGGTGCTGGCGCGGCTGGAGTCGACCGTGATGCGGGTGGTGGTGCTCGCGGGGCGCACGGACATCCGGCGCGGCGACGGGCAGGCGATGACGGTGACCGGTCCGCTGGTGGTCGATCTGCCGCTCGACGGCGGCGCGCCCGTACGGTCGGAGCTGACGGCAGCCGACCGCGCGGCGCTCGACCTCGCGGCGCTCTCGGCGGCGGGGACGGCCTTCGAGATTCCGAGTATCGACCCGACGGCGATGCTGACGCTGATGGGACACGGCGTGCTGCCGTCGTCGCTGGAGTCGATCCGGCTGATGGGGCCGGGGGTGATACAGGCGCGCATCGGCCGGAGCGAGCTGCGGCTGGAGCTGGGTGGGAGTGGGACGCCGCGGTGGGCGGCCTTCCGCAGCGCGACGGCGCCGGTGGTGGCGATGAACCGGGTGAACCCGATCGCCCCCGAGCCGGCGGCGGTGGACCAGGCACCGGGGCTCAGCCCGGAGGCATTGAGGGCGGTGTCGAACGCCACCGCGCGGCGCATCCAGCACTGCTTCTTGGTGTGCATCGAACAAAACCGCTGCCGCCAGCCGTTGCAGGGCGACGTCGTCTTCGGTGTTTCGAACAGCGGGCGGGCCTCGGTCTCGGCGATCGACCCGTCGGCCGAGGGCGCGCGCCGGTGCGTGGAGGCCGAGGCGCAAGGGCTGCCCGGCCTTCGCACGAACGAGCCTTACGACTTCAGGGTCCGCATCGGGCACTGACCGCGCCCGACCCTTACCTCACCTCGTAAACAACCCCGCCGAATACCGCCCGCCCCGGCAGCGGATAGCCCAGGAAGTCCTGGATGGGCGCCGTCACCGACGAGACGTCGCCGATCGGGTTGCAGAGCCCCTGGCTCGCCGTGCGCTGATCGAACAGGTTGGTCACCTCCAGCGTCGCGCCCCACCCGGCGAGCACGCGCGGTGACCAGCCCAGTCGCAGGTCGGCCAGCGCCCGCGCCGGGATCGCCGTGCAGTTCGAGCGGTCGAGCCACGCCGACGAGACCGCCGACACCGCGAGCGCCGCCCGCGCGCCGCCCGCGCTCGCCTCCAGCGTCGCCGAAAGGTCGCCCCACGGCACGCCCGGAACCCGCCGACCCCGATCGCCCCCCTCCCCCACCAGCGCCGGGTCGAGCACCGCCCCCGCCACCGTCAACGTCACCAGTTCGCGCCAGCGCAGCCGCGCGCTGAGCTCGGCGCCGACGATCGACACCCGACCGAAGTTCTCCGCGCGGAAGCGTCCCGGACCGACCTGCACCAGCGCGATGAGGTCGGTCGCGTCGCGGAGATATCCGCCGAGTTCGGCGTCGACGCGCCAGCTCCCGCGCCGCGCGGTGACCACCGCCGCGGCGTCGACGAAGCGCGAGCGCTCCGCCCGCAGCGACGCGTTGCCGACGATCACCCCGCGGTCGCCGAAGCGCTCGGGCAGCGTCGGGGCCCGCGCCGCCAGCCCGGCGTGCGCGCGCAGCTCCAGCCACGGGCGCAGCCGCAGGTGCGCCCCGACGCGCGGGCTCAACAGGCCCATCGACTCGCCCTGCGAGGGCGTCTCGTCGGCGATGGCCTCGGCCACGAAGCCCGCCGACACGCGCAGCGCGCCCGGCGACCACGTCGACTCCAGGCCCGCCGTCACCGCCCGCCGCGTGGCCTCGACCAGCGTCGCCCCCGCGCCCGGAACGAAGCCCTCCGCGCGAGCGCGCACCATCACCTCGTGGGTGACGCCCTCCGAGCGACGGCGCGCCCGCACCTCGGCCTGTCCGCGCCAGGTGTCGCTCGTCGCGCGGTAGCCCGTCACCGAGACGCCGCCGGTCGTTCCGCGCCCGTCGAAGAGGTCGCCGCGTAGCATCCCCGTCGCGGCGAGCTCGATGGTCCAGCCGTCGGGGCGCCAGTCCCACGAGGCGCGCGCGAGGATGCGCCGCTGCTCCTGGAAGGGGCCCACCACCGCGGCGTCGCCCGGCCCCGCGATGCCGCGGTAGAGCCAGCCGCCGAGCACCAGCAGGCACGCCGTGGTGCGCGACTCGGGGCCGCCGCGGCACACGCGGAAGAGCCCGTCGAGCGCGTCGCCGTGGTTGTTCACGCGGTCGGTCACGCGGCCCGCCGAGAGCGTGCGGGGGTCGGGCTGGTAGTAGGAGAAGTCGCCGTCGGTTCCGCGGTAGTTGAGCGCGACGAGGGTGCGCCACGCGCCGAGGCCGGCGCCCGCCCCCGCCGACGCGCGCCTCCCCCCGAACGAACCCGCGCCCGCCGCCGCCCACGCGACCGGGCGCCCCGAGAGATCGCGCAGGCGCAGGTCGACCGCGCCCCCGAGCGAGCCCACGCCGAGGCGCACCGGCACCACGCCGCGGTACACGTCGGCGCGCGCGACCAGCGCCGGGGGGATCACCGACAGGTCGACGCCGTCGCTCGCGGCGTCGTTGAGCACCACGCCGTCGAGCGCCACCGTGATCTGCGCCGACGGCGCGCCGCGCAGCACGAGGGTCTCCGCCGCGAGGTCGCCGCCGTTGCGGCGCACGTGCAGGCCGGGCGCGTCGTCGAGCAATCCGCCGACGCCCGCGGCGAGCCGGCCGCGCTCGCGCAGGTCGATCGAGGTCGCGCTGTTGAGCGAGTCGTCGGGGTCGTCCCAAGAGGGTCGGCGCGCGGCCCGCACCGTCGCCGCGGGCGCGGCGGTCTGCGCCCACGCCGGCAGCGCGAACAACGATCCCGCGACCACCGGCCATGCACGAAGTCTCGACAGCACCGCAGCGAGCGCAGGGTTTACTCCGACTCGGCCGCGGATGGGGTTGCGCGCGCGCCGAGCCGTGGGGCAACCTGCCCGGCACTGGAATGCGGCGGGTACTTCTGGTCGACGACAGCCCCGCGCTCCTGGCAGCAGTGGCGCAGCGGTTGGAGGAGGCCGGGTGGTCGGTGCGCCGCGCCGCCGACGCCGAGGAGGCCCTGCTCGCCGCCCTCGCGTCGCCCCCCGACGCGGTCGTCACCGACCTCTGGATGCCGGGGCTCTCGGGGCTGCAGCTCTGTCAGCTCCTGCGCGGCGAGCCCGCGACGGCGCACGTCCCGGTGCTGCTCTGCACGGGCAGCGCCGACCGCCGCTCGCGCTTCTGGGCGCGGCGCTCGGGGGCCAGCGCCTTCCTCGACCGCGGCGACCCCGCGCGGCTCATCGAAGAGCTCGATCGCCTCGTCCCACCGGGCACCGACTCGACCCCCGAGGTGCCCGTCGCGGGCGACGCGAGCATGCGCCGCAGCACCATCCCGGCGCGCCTCTCCACCGTGCTCGACCGGGCCCTCTTCGAGGCGGTGGTCGTCGGCGAGCTCCGCTCCCTGGCCTTCGACGCGGCCGACGTCGAGGGCCTCTTCCGCGCCTTCTCGCGGCTCATGACCGACATCGTCGCGTACTCGTGGCTCGCCTTCTCGGTGCCGCGCCGCCACGGCGTGCGGGTGTTCGTCCACCAGCACAGCCGCCACGAGGGCCGCGCCCTGCACGGCGCCGTGCAGTCGGTGGTCGCGCCCGCCGACGGCCCGGTCGAGCTGCGGGTCGTCGGCGACCTCCTCGCCGCCAGCGAGCCCGGCGAGGGCGTGGTGACCGCGCTGCCGATCATGCTGCGCGGGCGCCTGCTCGGCCGCGTGGGCGTGTGCGCGGCGCGCGCCACCTTCGGCCGCGAGGAGTCGGCGGTGCTCGGCCTCGCCGCGCGCGAGCTCGCCCTCCCCCTGCACACCGTCGCGCTGTTGGAAGAGACGCGCCGCCTCGCGTCGACCGACGCGCTCACCTCGCTCGCCAACCGCCGCGCGGCGACGGTGCGGCTCGAGGAGTTCGCCCGCCGCGACCCCGCCGCGCACTCCCTCTCCATCGCCCTCATCGACGTCGACCGCTTCAAGCTCGTCAACGACACGCACGGCCACGCCTCGGGCGACCGGGTGCTCTGGCACGTCGCCGAGGTGCTGCGCGCCGTCGCCCGCGGCAACGACCTCACGGCGCGGTGGGGCGGAGAGGAGTTCCTGCTGGTGCTCGACGGCACCTCCGCGGCGACCGCGCGTGTGGTGGCCGAGCGCGTGCGCGGGTCGATCGCCCGCACGCCCTGCCGGCTCGAGAACGGCAGGAGCGTTCCGATCACCGTCTCGATCGGCGTCGCGACCTTCGACGGCGACGGCCTCGACGCGCTCATCGACGCCGCCGACCGCGCGCTCTACCGGGCCAAGAGCCGCGGGCGCGACCGGGTCGAGGTCGCCGGCGAGCCCGCCGACGCGATCACTCCGTGAGCACGAAGGTGTAACAGAACTGCCGCGCCCCGGCGTCGGGCGTGGTCACCGTCATCGTCGCCTCGCCGCCCGCGTGGGGCAGGTCGATGCGGTAGCCCGCGACGCCCTTGCGGTTGACCGCGCGCACGTCTCGCACCATCTCGGGCTGGCCCTCCAGGCGCAGCGTGAGGTGCGCCGTCACCACGGCGCCGGCCGCGAACCACCCGGCGTCGTCGATGCCCACCGCGCCCACCAGCGCGCGCGCCGGCGGCAGGCCCGTGAAGTGAAACGTGAGCGTCCCGTCGGTCTGCGGGTGCGAGTAGATGCAGCGGAGCTCCGCGCCGTCGAAGCGATGGGGCTCGGCGCGGACGCGGTTCCACTCGGGGCCGTGGCAGCCGAGGACGGCGCCTTCGAGCGGGCACGGGCCGTTGTCGGCGCCGCCCACGCGCTCGGCCGTGACGCGCGCGCCGAGCTCGTTCGAGGCGTCGAAGACCACGCGCCCCAGGTGGTGCTCCGCGATCTCCCAGCGCGCCGCCCGCCCCTCGCGGTCGACGGGGTACGCGATGCCGAAGCGGCCGAGCAGCGGCGCGAGGCCCGCCGGCTGCGGCGCGACGCCGTAGACCCGACGCACGCCGGGGAGGTCGTCCATCGTGGGCAGGCCCCAGAGCGCGGGCACGGGCGCCGCCATCGCCACCAGCTCGGGCGCTTCGTCGGTCACCACCAGCAGGTCGCGCGGACCCGCCTCGCGGCGGATCGTGCGCACCACCGCGCGCCGCGGGTCGCTCTTCTCGCGGGCGCGCTCGAGCGTGAACCACGCGCCGCCGAGCAGCAGCGCGCCCGCGAGCACGCCGACGG
>JAQBQI010000704.1 GCA_028287085.1 Myxococcaceae bacterium | reverse complement strand
CATCCCGGTGATCGCCGACGGCGGCGTGAAGTACTCGGGCGACCTCGCCAAGGCCGTCGCCGCGGGCGCCGACGTGGTGATGATCGGCGGCCTCTTCGCGGGCACCGACGAGGCCCCCGGCGACCTCGTGTTGTACCAGGGCCGCTCGTACAAGATGTACCGCGGCATGGGCTCGATGGGCGCCATGCGCAAGGGCTCCAAAGACCGCTACGGGCAGGCCGGCGCGGCCGACGAGAAGCTCGTGCCCGAGGGCATCGAGGGGCGCGTTCCGTACCGCGGGAGCCTGTCGTCGAACGTGTACCAGCTGGTCGGGGGGCTGCGCTCGTCGATGGGCTACACGGGCTGCCGCACCATCGACGAGATGCAGACCCGCGCGCGCTTCGTGAAGGCCACGGCGCTCGGGCTCCGCGAGAGCCACGTGCACGACGTGATCATCACCGAAGAGGCGCCCAACTACCGCAAGGCGGACTGACCTCACCGTCGACGGCGCCACGCCGCCCAGACCAGCGCCCCGAGAGCCAACAGCACGGCCGCCCCCAGCGCCCTTTGCCGGGCGCGCACGCGCGCGGAGCCGCCGCGCTCGACGCTGCGCGCCAGGGGGTAGGCCAGCATCCAGGTGAGCGGCTTGCCCAGCAGCGGCTGCAGCGGGTCGAGCGTGGTGAAGGCGCGCCCGGGGTCGAAGACGTCGTCGCGGTCGACGGCCCCGGAGAGGGCGCGCTCGGCGGCCACGCGACCGGCCGTGACGCTCCACGGCAGGCCAGCGCCGGCCAGGGCGTGGAAGGCGCCGCGCCCGTCGGCGCCCACGCCGGCCAAGGGGAGGATGTCCTTGGTGACGCCGATGAGCCCGTGCCACCGGTGGGTGAAGCGCACGCCGCGCAGCGCGGGGAAGGTCTCCTCCAGGTAGCGCTCCAGCTTCGCGTACACCGGGGCGGCGTCGGCGGCGTGGTCGACGTAGGTCCGGCTCAGCGCCCCGCCGCCCACGAGGATGCGCCCCTCCGCGGTCGGGCGCAGGTACTGGTAGATGAGGTCGGTGTCCCAGAGCATCACGGGCCCCGCGGGGAAGAGCGAGGCGATCACGCCGCGGTCGAGGGCTTCGGTCAGCGTGAGGTAGGCGCGCGCGTGGTGGACGGCGCGCGTCGCCACCCCGAGCGACGGCGCGTAGCGGTCGAGGCAGAGAATGACCCGGGGCGCCCGCACCTCGCCCCCGCGGGTGGTCACCACGCCCGGCGCGATGGAGGTCACCGGCGAGCGCTCGTACACCGCCACCCCGGCGGCGGCGAGCGCGTCGCGCAGGCCCGCCGCGTAGGCGGCCGCGTTGATCGCGAAGGTGTCGCCGTAGCGCACCGCGCCCGCGTAGCGCCGGGTGGCGACCGCCGACGGGACGGCGCCCGCGTCGAGGTAGGACGACGCGAAGCCCAGCCGGCGGCGGACCTCGTGCTCCTCCCGCAGCGTGCGGGCGCCGGCCTCGTCGAGGGCGGCGTATACGCTGTCGCACTCGACGAGGTCGCAGCGCAGGCCGTGGCGCTCGATCGTCGCCCGGACGTGGTCGCAGGACGCGCGGGCCCCGGCGTAGAGGCGCCGCGCGGTGTCGTCCCCGAAGCGGCGCGCGAGGTCGGCGAGCTGCAGCTCGCTGTCGGGGGTGATGAAGCCGGAGCTGCGGCCGGTCGCGCCCGCGCCGCAGGTGTCGGCCTCGACGAGCGCGACCGCGAGGCCCGCGTCGAGCAAGCGCTGCGCGGCCGAGAGACCCGCGATGCCGCCGCCCACCACGACGGCGTCCGCCGACACCGACCCCGTCAGGGGCGCGCGGCCCGACGGCGCGACCTGCTCGAACCAGTAGACGCTCTCGCCGGCTTCCATCGGGGAGAGCGACCGTCGCAGGGAGCGGGCCAGCTCCCGGCCCGCGGATTACCGACAAGCTCCTGACCGAAGCGACACAACTGTGTCTTGAAGGGACAAGCCAGTCGCCGCAAAGGCCCAGAAATCGGGGCGTGCGAGATGCATCTGCGAGGGGCACACGGTCAGACGGCTTGGCCCCAACCCACTCGACAGGAGGTTCCCATGCGAGCCCGCGCCCGGCTGTTCGGTCACCCGATTCATCAGATGCTGGTCCCCGTGCCCTTCGGCCTCTTCATCGTGGCGGCCGTGCTCGACATCGTGCAGCGCATCACGGGCGCCGACTGGATCCCCACCGTCTCCTTCTGGAACGCCGTCATCGGCGTCGGCGCCGGACTCTTCGCGGCCATCTTCGGCGCGATCGACTGGTCGGGCATCCCGGCGAACACGCGCGCGAAGCGCATCGGCGCCATGCACGGTCTCGGCAACGTCGTCGTGGTCGCGCTCTTCTTCGCGGCGGCCTACCTGCGCAACGACGCCCGCTCGGCCCCGGCGCCCACCCTCGCATTCGCGCTGGAGGTGGGCGCGCTCGCCCTGGGCGCCGTCACCGGCTGGCTCGGCGGCGAGCTCGTCGACCGCCTCGGCGTCGGGGTCGAGCCGGGCGCTCACGTCGACGCGCCCAACTCCCTCACCCACGAGACCCCGTAGTCGGCGAACCCTCGGGCGCTGCGCGGCTCACCACTCGCCGACGTTGGGGAGCGAGGTCCACGGCTCGGCGGGCGCCAGCGCGGCGCCCCGCTGGAGCAGCTCCACCGAATGGCCGTCGGGTGATTTCACGAAGGCCATGCGCCCGTCGCGCGGCGGCCGGTGGATGGTCACGCCCGCCGCCATGAGCCGCGCGCAGGTGGCGTGGATGTCGTCGACCGCGAAGGCCAGGTGACCGAAGAAGCGGCCCGTGGGGTACGGGTCGGCGTGGTCCCAGTTGTGGGTGAGCTCGATCTGGGCGTCGTCGCCGGGGTCGCCCGTGCCCAGGAACACCAGGGTGAAGCGACCGTTGGCGTGGTCGGTGCGGCGCAGCTCGCGCAGGCCGAGCTTCGCGACGAAGAAGTCGAGCGCCGCGTCGAGGTCGCGCACCCGCAGCATCGTGTGGAGGAATCTCATGGGGACGCATGATGGCCCATCCGCGATGGGGGTAGCGTCGTCGGCCATGAAGAGCGCGAAGTGTGAGAACTGCGGCGCGAGCGTGGGCCCCGGCGCGACGGCCTGCGCGTACTGCGGGGTGACCTTCATGGGCGCGGCGCCGGGCGTTGCGACGGGGCCGGCGGGCGCCAACCCGGAGATCGTGCGGCTGCTGCGGGCGGGTCAGAAGATCGAGGCGATCAAGGTCTACCGCGAGGCGACGCGGTGCGGACTCAAGGAGGCCAAGGACGCCGTGGAGACGATCGAAGCGACGCTGACGCGCGGGCGCTGAGCGGCCGCGGAGGGGGCGCTCGCGGTGGGACAGAATGAACCGCAAGGGCGCAAGGGTCGCAAGGGTAAGACGGGAAGGGCGGTGAGAGGCTCGGCTCGAGCCCATCGCGTGGGCTCTCCTCCCTCCTCCTTGCGACCCTTGCGCCCTTGCGGTTCATGCTCCCCCCACCGCGCGCGGGACCAACTCCCTCGCGCGCCCGGATGATTCGCCGCGACGCCGCCTCGGTCAGAACCGCAGCCCGCAGCCGAGCCCGATCGTCCCTGGTCCGCCCCCGCACGCGAACGCGGTGCGGGCCGCCGACTCGGCCCCGCCGCTGCGCTCGGTGACGAGCAGCACCACCGCCGTGACCGCCAGCGCGACGCCGACGCCGAGGCCCACCTGCGACGCCGTCGCCATCGCGCGCGACGTGCGGAGCCAACCGTCGCAGTCGCCGGGCTGATCGACCGCCTCGACCCCGGGACAGCTCGTGTCGCCGTTGTACTCGTTCACCTGCGAGAGCCCGTACGCGTACGCGACGGCCGCGCCCACCAGGACGACCCCGGACCCCACGCCAGCGCCCACCCCCAGGGCGTGCCGCACCGCGCTCCGT
>JAQBQI010000669.1 GCA_028287085.1 Myxococcaceae bacterium | reverse complement strand
CGGAGCGCTGGCGGAGCAGGTCGCGGCCGCTGGTGAGGTAGCTCACCGTGTAGCGGTCGGCGAGCCAGCGCCGGCCGTCGTGCATCAGGTGCAGCGGCGCCAGGTGGAGCGGGCCGTCGGGCGCCAGTAGCAGGCGGTGGGTGCCCGGAGGTAGGAGCGAGACGATGGGCGCGAAGAGCCGCTGCTCCAGCGCCTGCCCCGCGCGGGCGATCACCTCGGGCGTGCGCTGGGAGTGGCGCACGACGGCCGTGAGCCGCTGCGCTAGCGCGTCGAGGGACGCGGCCTCGCCGAGGTCGGCAACTGCATGGGTGCCGTCGGGGTGCAGCACGAGAGCCGCGTAGTGTGCGGGGCCTCGGCGCTCCGGCTCGATGCGCGCGTGTGCGCTGAAGGGCTGGAAACTGATCAGTTCAATGAGAGCGGCGTCGCGGGCGAGACGGGCGGCCACCCGCGGCAGCAAGGTGTCCACGTCAGTCAACTCGCGACGCTCATGCAGGGTAGTGCTGCGTCGTGCGAGGCGCTCCTCGACGGCGACAAGTCCAGCCTCGGCCTCGGTCCGTTCGGCGAGCTGCGTGCGGTCCGCGTTCGCGGCGACTCGTCGCTGCCGCGCCGTCGACCACTCGGCCAGCAGCGCGCGATCCTCGGGCGCGTTCGATCGCCGCAGCGTCGCCAAGGCGACCACAGACTCCTCCTCGCTGCGGGCCTTGAACAGGAGGGCCGCTTGAAGGGCGAGTCGTCGGATGCGCGGGTTGTCGCGATGCTCCCCGGCGAGGGAGACCAGACTGTCGGCGTGCGCCTGAGAGCGATCGAGGAACTGCTGAATGCCTTCCTCGTGTTGGTGGGACGCGATCCCCTGGACGCTAGTTGCGAGGATGCGGAGTGCACGCTCGTGCAGGGGCACCGCGCGCTCGTACTGGCCCATCGCGCGAAATGCCACGGCGAGGTTGTTGAGGCTGTTGGCCACATCGGGGTGGGTGGGCCCAAGCGCCGCCTCGCGGATGCGCTGAGCTCGCTCGAGCAGGGGCACCGCACGCTCGTACTGGCCCATCGCCCGAAACACCACAGCGAGGTTGCTGACGCAGGTGGCCACGTCGGGGTGGTTGGGGCCGAGTGTTGCCTCGCGGATGCGCAAAGCGCGCTCGTGGAGGGGCCGCGCGCGCTCGTACTGGCCCAACGCTTGGAACATCGCAGCGAGGTTGTTGAGGCTGATGGTCACGTCAGGGTGGTCGGGCCCGAGCGCAGTCTCGCGGATGCGCAGAGCTTGCTCGTGGAGGGGGACGGCACGCTCGTACTGACCCATCGCGACGTACGCAACGGCAAGGTTGTTAATAGAGGTGGCGAGGTCGGGGTGGTTGGGCCCGAGCGCAGTCTCCAAGATGTGGAGCGCGCGCTCGTGAAGGGGGATGGCGCGCTCGTATTGACCCATCGCGACGTACGCCACGGCAAGGTTGTTGAAGCTTTGGGCCACGTTGGGATGGTCTGGCCCGAGTGCCCCCTCCAAGATGCGCAGCGCTCGCTCACTGAGGGGGACAGCGCGCTCGTACTGCCCCATTGCACGGAACGCATCGGCAAGGTTGCTGAGGATCACTGCTACAGTGGGGTGGTCGGGCCCGAGTGTTGCCTCAAAGATTCGGAGCGCGCGTTCGTGGAGGGGCACCGAACGCTCATACTGGCCCATCGAGACGAATGCCGCGGCGAGGTTGTTGAGGCTGACGGCTACGTTGGGGTGGTCGGGTCCGAAAGCTGTCTCGAAGATGCGGAGTGCGCGCTCGTGGAGGGGTATGGCGCGCTGGAACTGGCCCATCGAGATGAACAGCGTAGCGAGGTTGTTGAGCCTCGCGGCCACGTTTGGGTGGTTGGGCTCCAGAGCCGCATCGCGCAGGCGGAGGGCTTGTTCCGCGAGTGGTAGCGCCTCCCGAAAGCGCCCCAAGCCATACAGGCGCTCGACCTCCGCGTTAAGCCCTAGAGCTGGGTCGGTCGGCGCGCCCGTGGTCGGACGAAGGGGCGGGTCCGCCTGCACGGAGGGATCGACCAGCATAAGGCTGACAGAGAGCAGAAGCGACACACTGCGCATTGGAGTCCTCTTGGCGAGACGGAGGACGGCGAGGGGCGGCCCACGCGCCGTGAGGCGTTCTCAGCTATGGCTTCTCGGGTTGTCCGCTGCCGCGCCCCGTGCCGCCGTCGCCGCGCCTCTCCGGCTGCCCGATACCGCCCTGCACCCGGCGGCAGACATTGGCCACCCACTGGCACCCGTCGCTGCATTCGCCCGCCGCGTTGGGTGGCGCACAGGGCGGCGGCATCAGCGCCACGATGCTCGGATCGTTGAGCAGGGACCCGTCCAGGTCCACCGGTGCGGGCTCGTTCGCCGTTGTAGTCGTCCCCGCGGGCTGGCGGCCCGCGCAGGCCGCACCAAGCAGGAGCATTGCGGCGGCGAGCGCCCATTGCCGGATCGTTGTCTGGCTCGTTTGGTTCCTCATTGCACCCTCCGGGAGAGACTGTTCACCCCCTGGAGACTGAACCGATCGCGCTGGCATCGCAATGGCCTCGTGGCTGTGAACGGAGTTCGGCGGGACGTGACCCGCGGGCTGCAGCAAGAGTTGTGGCGCGTGAGCCGCGTTCCGGTCGATAGTGTCGTCATGACCAACGAGGATGAAGGGCGCCCAAGTGAACGGGTCTGGATCGCGCTCGCGCACCACTCGGACGGCCCGGATGACCGCGTCGGCGCTGCGCAGCCCCGCGCGCAGTCCTTCGTACAGGGCGATGGTGAACACGGTGCCCGCGCGCTCGTCGACGTTCCACGGCGTGGTGACCACGGCCTCGGCGCCCGCGAGCAGAAAGGCGCGGCGCAGCCCGAAGACGCCCTCCCCCGCAGACACGCTTCCGCGCGCGGTCTCGCAGGCGGAGAGCACGACGAGGCGGGTGCCGGGCAGGTTGGTCGTCAGCAGCTCGGCGGCCGTGGCGAGGCCGTCGTGGTCGTCGTCGCGGGTGGCGAGCGAGACCGACGCGTCGGCCATTACGAGGCGGCCTCGCTGCATGGCCGTGCGCTCGACCTCCGGTGACGCGTCGCCGAGAAACTGCCCGTGCGCGGCGACATGCGGCACGCGCGGGGCGGCGATGTCGCGCAGCGCGGCCTCGGTCACCGCCTCGTCGCGCAGCACGCGGAGGCCGGGGAGAAGCCGCGGGAGCAGGTCGGCCTGAACCTTGAGGCCGCAGAGGTTCCAGGCGAGCACTGCGTAGCGCGTGACCACGAGGGCGACGGGATCGCCGGGCGTGTCGAGGGGGGAGCGCTCGCGGAACAGGTCGCGTCGAGCGGAACGAGGGCGCCCTCGCCAGTGGACTGGTCGACGAGGACGACGCCGGAGGGGTGGGCGACGACGGTGTAACGAGAGCTCGGTGGGGGCACGACCCGTGACGCTATCATTGGTTGTCCGCGCGACGGGGCGGGTCGCGAGCTTGCGACGCGGAGGGGGCGCGCGCATGATGCCGTGTCGATGGTTCGGCGGGATGTCGCTGGCCGGAGCAGGAGCACAAGTCCAATGGGTAGCGGCGTCGTCCGATGGGGCGTGGGCGTGGTGCTGGCGGTCGTCGCGGGTGCGGTCGTCGGATGTGCGAGTCGGTCGGCGGCGAGAGGTATGACGGACCCGGGTGCGGTGCGGGCGGCGAACGAGCCAGACGGGTCGCTGCTGGACGACCCGGAAATCGTGGCGCTGCTGCCGCCCGAGTGCGCGCCCGCGACGGCTGCGGGCGAGTGCACGGGAGGGTGCCGCTGGGTCGCCAACGCCTGCCGGCGGGTACAGGGGAGCATTCCGCAGCCCGAGTAGCTGGGCGAAGGCAGGTGCCATGAGTTGGACGCAGGGCAGGAACCTTGCGGCAGCATCCCGCAGCCCGAGGTGATGGACGACGGCGGTCGGGATCATATAGCGGGGGAGACTGAGCACGCGACAGAGGTCGCGGGATGGAGGAGGACGCCATGCGAGGACGAGCCCGAGGGTGGATAGTGCTGTTGGCGCTGTGGTCCGGGAACGCCAGGGCGGATCCGCCTACGGTAACAGTTGCCCTGGCGAGTGATCCGGTGTTGGTGCTTGATCGAGAGGTGGCGCGGTTGCTGAGGGTGGGGCGTCCTACCGACGCATTGCCCTTAGCGGAGGAATCGTTGCGGCGGCGAGAGGCAGTGCTTGCTTCCTATGACCCCAATGTCGCCACCAGTCTCCGCAACCTCGCAGAGGTGCTTCTGGAGATGGGCCAATACGGGCGCACGATGCCTCTGCTCGAACGCGCCCTACGCCTTCAGGAAGTGGCCTTGGGTCGGAACGACCTCGCCGTGGCTACGACCCTCGGCAGCATGGCCGGGGTGTTTGAGGCGATGCACCAATACGAACGCGCAGTGCCCGTGCTTGAACGTGCTCTGCATATTCGAGAGATGGCCCTCGGTCCCAACGGCCCCGCAGTGGCTGACAGTCTCAACAGCCTCGCTGGGGTGTTCTCCGCGATGGGCCAGCAGGGCCGCGCGGTGTCCCTCCTCGAACGCGCGCTGCGCATCCGCGAGGCGGCCCTCCCGCCCAATCAAACCGACGTGGCCCAATGCCTCAACAACCTCGCCGCAGTGTTATGCGCGATGGGCCAGAATGCCCGTGCGTTGCCCCTCCTCGAGCGCGCCCTGCACAATCACGAGGCAGAGTTTGGTCTGACCCACCCCACCGTGGCGCTCTCTCTCAACAACCTCGCCGCGGTGTTCCAAGCGATGGGTCAGCATGAGCGTGCGGTGCCGCTCCTCGAACGCGCGTTGCCCATTTTTGAAGCTACCTTTGGTACCAATCACCCCGTCGTGGCTGAGAGCCTCAACGGCCTGGCCAGGATATTGCTAACGTTAAACCAATATGAGCGCGCGGCGCCTCTGTTCGAGCGCGCTTTGGGCGTTCGCGCTGCGAGTCTGCAGTCCTTGGCTCAGTATCAGCCGGAGTCCGGGATCAGCCAGTTCCTGCACTCTCTGTCATTCGAGGCCGATATCCTCGTCTCGCTTGCCGCGGAGCGCCCCACGGACGAGCGCTTTGGCGCGCTCGCCTTGCAGGGAACCTGGCTCTTCAAGGCCCGCGCACCGGACGAGGCCTCTGCCGTCCTCACTACGTTGCGACAATCGAGTGCCCCTGAGGACCGGGCCCTGCTGGACGAGTGGACCTCCACACAGCAACGCCTGGCGCACCTCTCATCCACCGCCCCCATGGACGAGCGTACACGGCTTCGTACTTCTCTCGACGCCGTGGAGGAGCGTCTGACTCGACGCAGCAACGCGCTGCGCGAGCGTCACCAACTGGCCGACGTCGCTTCTCTCCTGCCAGCCCTCGCACGCCGCCTCGCCCCCGATGCAGCCCTGGTCGAATTGGTCGCCTTCCGCCCCCTCCATGCTCACGTCCGCACCGACGCAGAGCACTGGGACGCGCCTCACTACGCGGCCCTGATCCTTCGCCCCGACGGCTCCCACGCCTGCGTCGATCTCGGTGAGGCGGTGCCCATCGATGACCTCGCTCAAGACCTCCGCGACTCACTGACCGACGTCGTGCGCGAACCACGCGATACCCAACGCGCGGGCGAGGCACTCTACCAACGGCTCTTCGCCTCGATCCGACCGCTCCTCCGACCGGCCACCCGCCGGCTGCTCTTCGCTCCTGACGGCCCGCTGAACCTGACGCCCTTGCACCTGATGCACGACGGCGAGGCGTGGCTCGCTGACCGCTACACCGTGAGCTACCTCACCAGCGGCCGCGACCTGCTCCGCGAGCGCTCTCCGACCGACCAACCGACCGCGCCGACCCTCGTCGCCGCGACCCGCTACGCAGACCACCGCTGGAACCTGCCGGGCGTCCGCTCGCAAGTGCAGATCCTTCGACGGCTAGTGCCGGGCCTCCAGGTGCTGGACGACACAGCCGCCACCGAGGCGCGGCTCCGCGCGCTCTCGGCGCCGCGCGTGCTGCACATCGCCGCGCACGGGCAGTTTCTTCGCCCGAGGTCGGGTGAGGCGAACGACCCGA
Organism: Myxococcaceae bacterium; assembly: GCA_028287085.1. Lineage (GTDB taxonomy): Bacteria > Myxococcota_A > Polyangia > Polyangiales > SCUS01. The sequence continues at coordinate 5,936 of JAQBQI010000669.1, read as the reverse complement.
TGCAGCGGGGGCGGCTGGTGCTGGCGGACGCCGACCCCTCGCTCACCAGGCGCGCGGACGGCCTGGATGGTCTGGCCACGGCGGCCGAACTGATGAACATGAACCTCCGTGGCACCCGGCTGGTGGTGCTCTCCGCCTGCGACACCGGGCGGGGTGACGCCGCCGTCGGCGAAGGCGTATTTGGGTTGCGGCGGGCGCTCCAGTTCGCCGGCACCGAGGCCCTCATAACCACCCTCTGGACCATCGACGAGCGCTCCGGCACCGAGTTCACCGTCGGGCTCTACGAAGGCCTTCGATCTGGGATGCGCAGCGCCGACGCGGTCGCGCGCGCCATGCGCCTAGTGCGCGAGCGCCACCCCGACCCCTTCGACTGGGCGCCCTTCATCCTCGTCGGACGCGACGACGTCATCGACTGGGTCCCGTGACTCCGACGACCGAGACCACGATACCAGTTCGGACTGCGATGGCGGCGCGCGTGCTCCTCGCGGAGCTCGGCGACCTCTACGCGTCGGCGCTTCGCGAGGAGGGCGTCGGGTTCGCGGTCGCGTGCGGCCGGCCCGCCGAGAGCTTCGAGGGGCCGACGCAGCAGGAGCGCCGGCTCCTCCTCGAAGACCCGCAGGGCGTGATCACGAGACGGCACGCCTCTGTGCCATCTTCGAAGCCATCGTGAATCACGCCGTTTCGTAAGCGCTGCACGAGGCCGCGTTCTTCCGCCGCCCCTTCGCCGGATGCACGGTTGGCGGCATGGCGACTGTCTCTTCAAGGAAGACCGCGGGTGCCGTTCCCTCCACTGCGCAGCGGTGGCGTGAGCGGGTTGGCGCATGGCGGGCGAGCGGCCTGACGGCAGACGCGTTCGCATCGGGCAAGGCGTTCTCCGCGAGCACGTTGCGGTGGTGGTCGAGCCGCCTGGGACGCGCGCCGTCGGTTGCGTTCCTGGAGCTCGTGCCGCGACCTGCCATGGCGACGCCCGAGCCCGCGCGTGAGCTGGTGATCGAGGTCGGCGCCGCGCGCGTGCGGGTCGCGCCGGGCTTCGACCCGACGTTCCTCGCGGCCGTGGTGCGCGCCCTCGCGGAGGGAGCGCGGTGATCCGTGCGCCCGGCATGGGCGCTGGCTTCGGGGTGAGAGTCCCCGGGAAAGTAGGTCATGACGATCCAAGCGGGAGGCAAGGGCGGCGAGGCAACGGACCGTCTGGAGGAAGCCCGACGCGCAGCAGCGAGCCGACGTACAGAAACCCGATGCGAGGCCGCACGGCCCGGGGCGAGCGGGCGGATGACCGCGAAGCTCCCATGACCAAAGGACCGTGCGGTAGATCGGGCGGTTGCGCTGTGAAGGCCAGCGTTCTTACCCGGGGAGATCCCGCCTCGCGCCTGAAAGGGCGACGCGCGCGAGCGCGGCGCGGGAAGTCAGCAGAGGCCGTAGTACGCGGGAATGGCTCGGCGGGACCCTCCCCGTACCGAGGCCCGAAGCGCGGAAGGGCCGAACGGAAGGGAGAGTGAAACGACCATGAGTCTCGCAAGGAAACCGCCTCAGATGCCCGGGAAACCGGCTCTCCCGCACTTCGCGTGAATCACACCGCGAGCAGGACACGCCGCCGGAGGAGGTCGAAGTTGGCGCGGCCGTACATCTGTCGCTTCACGAGTTTCAAGCGCGTGATCTGACCCTCTGCCTGCGCGTTGCTCCAGGTCGTCGTCAGGGAGGCGCGCAGTGCGTCGCCATCCTGCAGCAGACCGGCCGCGAAGGTCTCGACGGAGGGGATGTCGCAGCGCCCCGCGTCGGCGAGCCAACGGTCGATGGCCCCGCACCGGGCGATGGGTCGAGCGCCGTGCGTCACGCAGCGGCCCCGCACGATGGCCACGAAGCGTTCGACGAGCGCGACGCCTCGTGCCGCCTCGGCGTCCTGGACGATGCGCGTGACGCTCGCGCGCTCGGACGTCGTTCGTCGGCCCTCGACGCGCACGCACGCCCACGCGAGCTTCCGCGGCGAGGGCAGCGCGTCGGGACGGACCTCCCGCGGCATGGAGCCCGTGGGGCGCCGCGCATGCGCCGTCGAGGGCGCCGGCTCGCGGCGGCGTTGGTTCAGCCAGCGCAGCACCTGCCGGTGCGTGCCCCCGTAGCCCATCGCGCGGATCTCGCGCCAGAGCGCGTGGCCGTTCGTGCAGCCCGCCCGGTGTCGCGCCGCGAGGTGCGGCAGGTACGGGTCGAGCAGGCTCGGCTCCGGCGCTCGCGCCGCGCGCTCCGGGAACGACGCCGCGTACGCGTACTTGCGCACCGTGCCGCGGGCCAGCCCGAGTACCCGGCTGATCCCCAGCATCGATTCGCCCGCCGCGCGGCGGCGGCGCACCTCGGTGTACGCCGCGAGGCGGCGCGAGCGGCTCTCCTCTCTCGCGACGGCCTCCCCTCGCGTGCGATCGAACGGCCGGTCGCGCACCGCTCCGTCGTCGTCGCCCGTGGGGGCCGCCTCCGTCGGCGGCAGGGCGCGCAGCCGCGGGTGGATGCCCGTCAGCCACCGCTCGGCCATCTGCTGGGCGGTGTGCAGGAGGTGCCAGCGGTCGGCGACCTGCTGCGCGTGCGGCGCGCCGAGGGTCGTCGCCCGCGCGTACTCGGGCGAGCGGTCGCGTGCGACCGTGGTCACGCCGGGGTGCCGCGCGAGCCACGCGGCGACCGTCGGCGCGGTGCGATCGGGCAGCACGTCCACGACGCGATGCGCGTCGAGGTCGACGACGATCGAGCCGTAGCGGGTGCCCTTGTGCATCGCCCAGTCGTCGATCCCCACCACGCGCGGCGCGGTGGGCGTCGGTAGGGGCGCGCGCCGCACGAGGCGCAGCAGCGTGTCGGGGCTGGCCGGCATCGCGAGCCGCGCGAGCACCCTCGCGCCGGTCTCGGCATTGGCCGCGGTCGCGACCGTGCACTGCGCCGTCGCGAGCCGAGTCGTGCGGCGCGCGTGGGGCGCGAGGAAGGGCCAGGGCTCGGCGAAGGTGCGCCGCGCGCACGCGGCCCGGCGGCAGAAGAAGCGGCGGACGTGGACCTCCAGGCCGACCGGCTGGCCCACGCGCGGGAGGTCGGCGGGGCGGCGGACGTAGGTGCTGTGGACCGCGCGGCTGCGGCGTCCGCACGCCGGGCAGTGCGCCGTCGCCCGCGTGGATGCGACGACGAGGACGAGGGTGGTGGCGCCGTGCCGCTTCCATGCGACGCGGCAGCTGGGCATGTCTGAGATCGGTGGTTCCATCTGGAAAGCGTAGGAGTTACGCCGCTTGGGGCACTCACTTCCGCCCCCAGGCTTCACGCGAAGTGCGGGAGAGCCGGGAAACCGGGGCAGGTGTCACGCGAGGGGGTGAAGCCCCCGGGACGGAATACCGCGAGGAAGACCCCACGGCGACGAACGGAGACGAGCACTCGGGCACCAGCGCCCTGCTGGAGGCGGTCCTCGAGAGGGACAACCTCTTCCGGGCGCTCAAGCGGGTGAAGAGCAACCGGGGCAGCCCCGGCGTCGACGGGATGAGAACGGACGACCTCTCCGCCCACCTGCGCGTGCACTGGCCGCGTCTGCGCGAGGACCTCCTCGCGGGCCGCTACCAGCCGCAGCCGGTGCGGCGGTGCGAGATCCCCAAGGCCTCGGGCGGCACGAGAATCCTCGGCATCCCGACCGCCTTGGACCGCCTCATCCAACAGGCGATTCTCCAGGTGCTCCAGCCTCGATTCGACCCGACCTTCTCGGAGCACAGCTACGGGTTCCGTCCCGGCCGCAGCGCGCAGCAGGCGATCCTCGCCGCCCAGCGCTACGTCCAGGACGGGCGCGACGTGGTGGTGGACGTGGACCTCGAAGCGTTCTTCGACCGCGTGAACCACGACGTGCTGATGGGCCGACTGGCGAAGCGAATCGAGGACAAGCGCCTGCTGAAGCTCCTCCGTCGCTACCTGGAGGCCGGGATGATGGCCGACGGCGTGGCGACGGCGCGGACGGAGGGAACGCCGCAAGGCGGCCCGCTGTCACCACTGCTGGCGAACGTGCTGCTGGACGAAGTGGATCAGGAGTTGGAGCAGCGCGGCCACGCATTCGTGCGCTACGCCGACGACCTCAACGTGTACGTGAGGTCCGAGCGAGCGGGCGAGCGGGTGATGGCATTCCTGCGGGAGCGCTTCGCGTCGCTGCGCCTCCGGGTCAACGAGTCCAAGAGCGCGGTGGCGCCGGTCCGGGGACGGAAGTTCCTGGGGTATCAACTCTACGCGTGGCGCGGCGAGGTGAGGCGAGGGGTGTCGGCGAAGTCGCAGACGGCGTTCAAGGCGCGCGTGCGAGAGCTCACGCGTCGGACGGCGGGTCGCAGTCTGCGCCAGGTCCTCGACGGGCTGAACCCGCTGCTGCGGGGCTGGAAGAACTACTTCCGACTCGCGCAGCAGAGCAGGCTGTTCAAGTCCCTGGACGAGTGGATCCGCCGTCGCCTCCGCATGCTGCAACTGAAGCACTGGAAGCGCGGGACCACGATCTACCTCGCGCTGCGCGCCCTCGGACGAGGGAACGAAGCGGAGTGGAAGACCGTGGCCGCGAACGGTGGCTGGTGGCGGCGTGCGCTACGCGCAGGAGGGGTGCTCACACCTGGCTGGTTCGACCGCCTCGGACTGACGAGGCTGCGAGGGTGACCTCAACCATCCGAACCGCCGGATGCGGACCCGCTTGTCCGGTGGTGTGGCAGGGGTCGGCTCCTCCCTCGCGGAGGGGCCGCCCCTATGCCGATCCATCGGCGTCCAGGTCTTCGTCGCGCTCGAGGCCGTGGATCTGCGCTCGGGCTTCGAGCGCCTGGCGGGCTTCGCCCAGCAGCACACCGGCTACGACGCCCGCTGCGGCGCCCTTTTCGTCTTCATCGGGCGCCGCGGCACGGCCGCGAAGGTACTTTTCTTCGACGGCACTGGGATGTGCACCCGTTCACCCGTCGGTCCCATTGAGTCGTGGGCGGGGAGCCTGCGGGCGCTCTGGCACCGCACCGTGCAGCGCCTGGCCGCGCGGGAGCGTTCGGTCACGATCCCTGCGTGACGAGGAAACGGCTAACCTACTACAACGCGCCGCGGTGATCGCGGGCGATCCAACATCCTACGCGCATCGCTCGAGGCTCACCCCAATGGGTTCACCGTTTCGAACTCCGAGGTGCAGAGGTCATGTGGCGGGACGCACCGGCACGCTGGCCCAGTCGATGGTGTCGTCGCGTCCGACGAGGACGAAGGGGGCCCAGGCGAAGGGGTCAGGGTCGCGCTCGCGCACGACGCGGGCGGCGCGGGCGACGGCGTCGGCGCTGCGCATCCCCGCGCGCAGTCCCTCGTACAGGGCGACGGTGAACACCGCCCCCGCGCGCTCATCGACGTCCCACTGAGTGGTGACGAGCGCCTCGGCGCCCGCGAGCAGGAAGGCCCGCCGCAGGCCGAAGACCCCCTGACCGACCGCGGCGCTGCCCTGCGCGGTCTCGCACGCCGAGAGCACGACGAGCCGGGTGCCGCGCAGGTTCATCGTCAGCAACTCCGCGGCGGTAGCTACGCCGTCATTGCCGTCGTCTCGTGTCGCAGGTGTCGGCACGCGCGCCTCGCGAGTTTCAGGCGTGGGCAAGGCGTCTGCGAGGATGAGACGCCCTCGCTGCATGGCGCTCCCCGCTCCGTCGCCAAGGAACACTCCGTGTGCGGCGATATGGAGGATTCGGGGCGCCGACACGTTGCGCAGCGCGGCTTCAGTCGCTGCCTCGTCGCGCAGCACGCGGATGCCTGGAACCAATCGCGGGAGCAGGTCGGCCTGCGTGGTCAGCCCAGGGAGGTTCCACGAAGGATCGGCGTAGCGGGTGACCGCGAGCGCCACCGGTTCGCCGGGGGTGTCCAGGGGAGAGCGCTCGCGGAGGAGGTCGCGGCCGCTGGTGACGTAGCTCACGGTGTAGCGGTCGAGCAGCCAGCGCCGTCCGTCG
>JAQBQI010000549.1 GCA_028287085.1 Myxococcaceae bacterium | reverse complement strand
CGCTGCCGACGATGACCCCGTCGGCGAGTCCGGCCCAGCGCGCGGCGGTGTCGGCGCGCACGCCGCTGCCGAGCCACACCGACTTGCCCGGGACGGCCGCCTGCACGCGGGCGAGGAGGCCGGCGTCGACCTCGGCGCCGGTGCGCGAACCCGTGACGACCACGGCGTCGGCGAGGGCGCGCTCGACGACCTCGACGGCCTCCTCGGCGACGGCCTCGTCGCCGACGGCGCCGAGCGGGGAGGAGTGCTTCACGCCGACGTCGGCGACGATGGCGACGTGGGCCGCGTCGAGGTGGCGGCGCATGCGCAGGAGCCGCGCGGCGTCGGTCTGGATGATCCCCTGGTCGGCGACGCGGGCGCCGGCGAGGATGTTGACGCGGATGAAGCGCGCCCCGGCGGCGACGGCGACGGCGAGCGCGGCGGCGGCGTCGTTGCGGAGGACGTTCACGCCGAGGGGCAGGCCCGACGCGGTGCGCGCGACCTCGGCGAGCACGGCCATCGCCGCGACGGTCTCCGGCGGAACGGCACCGCGGAAGAAGGGCGCGTCGCCGAAGTTCTCGATGAGCACGGCGTCGAAGCCCGCCGCGGCGAGGGCCAGCGCGTCCTCGGCCGTGCGCGCGCGCAGCGAGCCCATCGTGAGCGACGACCGGGGCGAGCCCGGCAGCGGAGCCAGGTGGATCACCCCCACCAAGGCCGGACCCTTCTCGCGGAAGCGCATCCCCGCGTTGTCCTCCGACCGCCGTGGGCCCGCAACTCCGCGTCAGCGGAGGGTCGCCGCGGCCCGCGCTCCGCAAGCGGTCGGCGTTGTCCTGGCCGCTTCGGGTGGTGTGTAGTCGGGCCATGAGCCGACGCCCCCTCGCCCGCCGCGGAATCGCCGGCCTCACCCTCACCGCGGCCCTGCTCGCCGGCGCCCCGGCAGGCGCCCAGGGGACGACGCCCGACCCGGGCTCGTGGCCGATGCGCGCCCGCGATCCGCAGCGCTCTGGGTGGGCGCCCGGACCCGGTCGGCTCGACGCCACCCGCAGCCTGCGGTGGTCGTATTACGTCGGCGGTAACGTCGCGCCCGCCGCCGCGATGGTGGCCGACCTCAACGCCGACGGCGTCGACGAGGTCGTCGCGATCGTGGGCGGCAAGCTCGTCGCCCGCGACCTGCAGGACCGCGTGCTGTGGGACTCCGTCCCGCTCGGGCTGACGACGCTCGTCGGCCTGCGCGACCTCGCGGGCCTCGGGTACCCCGTGATCGTCGCCGTGCGCAGCGGGCCGCCCGCGGGCGTGTACGTCATCGACAGCCGCGACGGCGCCGTGCGCTGGTCGCGCGAGGACTTCAACGACCCCGCGCAGGTGGTGAACCGCGGGCAGGTGTTGGACGCGCTCAACGCCCGCGTCGCCGACCTCAACACCGACGGCACCGGCGCGCCCCGCGGGCGACCTGCGATCGTGCTGCGCGTGTCGGGCGGCGAGGCCACCGTGCACGCCTTCACCTTCGCCGGAAGCTACGCCGACCCGGTGGACGCGTGGCGCTTCCCGGTCGGCGTCACGCCGTCGACGCACTGGTACCCGCACCTCGGGCTGGGCGACTACGACGGCGACGGGCGCCTCGACGTCGCCGTGCAGCAGATCGGCACGGGCGCCACCCGCCTCCACAGCGGCGCCGACGACGCGACGCTTCGCGGGACGGTGATCCCGGGCGGCGCCCGCGACGGCGCGCCCGTCATCACGGGGCTGGTCGCCACCGCCGCCGTGCGCTTCGCGGGCGCGACCCGCGACGCGGCCTTCGTCGCCAACCCCGGGGAGTTCGCCCTCGTCGACCCGGGCAACCCGACCCGCTCGTGGGGCGTCACCTTCGCCGCGCGGGGCGCGGGCGGCGCGCCCGGCGCCGTGTCCGACGCGCGCAACGTGTCGGCCCCGGAGTCGCCGTACCTCGCCGCGGACGGCCTCCCCGGCTACGTGGTGGTCAACGTCTTCGACTCCCACGACTGCGAGGTGCGCTCCTTCCCCGCGGCGAGCTGCGGCGACCTCGACGGCGTCAACGACCCGGCCGGCGTCCGCCGCTGGCACATGGCGCTCTACAACCCCCTCACCGGCGCGCTCGTGGCCGAGGTCGCCGACCGCGTCGCGCTCGCCACCGCCGACGTGACCGGCGACGGGCGCCCGGAGATCATCGCCCAGAGCGCGGGCAACGAGTACGACGTGCCGCGCGTGACCAGCGTCGCGGCCTACCGCGTGACCTTCGACGCGGCGACCGAGCGCACCTCCCTCGCGCGCCTCTGGGAGGTCCCCAACGCCGGCCTCGCCGGCGTCGTGGAGCGCGCGCGCCCGGGCCTGACGCCGCAGTCCAACGTCCCGCTGCTCATCCCCGCGGGGGCGGGTCGGCAGCTGCTCCTCTACCAGGGCGATCCGTCGTCGACGGCCATCGGGCAGCCCACCGGGCTCGTCTTCGTCGACGCCGTCACGGGCGTCCCGCAGGCGAACTACGCCTTCGCGCGCGGACGGCAGGCGCGGCCCGTCGGCCTGGTGCGCACCGGTCCGGGGTCGACCGCGCCCGACGCCATCCTGGTGAGCGACAGCGACGGCTCGTTCAGGGTCTTCGACCTCGCCTTCGGCCCGCCGCCGCGCACGCTCGGCAACCGCGGCCTGATCACGTCGGGCGGGTTCATCGCGAGCATCGCCGCGGCCCAGCTCTCGGGCACCAACCCCCGCCGCATGGACCTCGTCACCACCGAGAGCGACGGCGCCCTCAGCGTGGTGCCCACCGACGACGCGAGCCTGGTGCGCGCCCCGACCCCGACCGCCCGCTACTTCGGCGGCGTCGGGCAGTTTCCGCTCGTGGTGCGCGGCGACGACAGCGCGCTGCGGGTCATCGTGGCCAACCACCTCGGCACGCAGCCGTACTACGCGGCCATCAACGCGCTGGGCCCGTCGGAGCTCTGGCGCTCCGACCCGATCACCGTGCCGCCCAACGGGCGCTTCAACCTCTACCCCCCCGGGGTCGCGGACGTGAACGGCGACGGCACCGCGGACGTGGTCGTCTCCTTCGACGGGCTGCTCTCCACCGGGCAGCTCACCTGCTGCGGGTCGTCGTTTCTCAACGTGGTGAGCGGCCGCGGGGCGTCGGCGAGCAACCACCCGCTGCTCTGGACCGAGCCGTTCACCCCGGAGACCGCGGGCCAGGGCACCTGCTGCTGGGCCGTCGCGGGCGCCACCGCCGACGTCAACGCCGACGGCCGCGACGACGTCGCCGTGGCCGTGAACACGGGCGTCGTGGTGCGCACCGGTGACGGCAGCGCGACGGGCGCGGCGCAGCTCCTCTTCCAGGGCGACAACCGCGCCGTGACGGGGCCCGGCGGGAGCGCCCCCCGCGGTATCGCGTACGGCTGGCCCGCCCTGGCGCGCTTCGACCTCTCGCTCACCCGCTCGCTGCTCACCGGCGTCGGCTTCTTCGGCGGCCAGGGCGCGTCGCTGCACGACGCCGTCCCCGCCTCCGGCCGCGTCGCCAGCGTCGCCGCGTGGACGCACCCGGAGTTCTCCGAAGGGACCCTCGTGGCCACCGGGGCGGCGGCCTCGTACGCCACCCCCGCGGCGCACGGCGCGGCCGACCCGGTCGGCTTCGGCTTCGGTTCGTCGGGCGGCGTGTTCTACGCGCTCGAGCCCAACGCCCGCACCGGCGCGGCGCTCCCCCTGCGCTGGGCCCGCTGCCTGCGCGGCGGGCGCGCGGACGTGGTCACCGGCG
>JAQBQI010000538.1 GCA_028287085.1 Myxococcaceae bacterium | reverse complement strand
CTCGCGCGCGCCCAGGAGCCCGGCGGCCTCGTCGTCGGGTGGCGGGGACGCGCCCGCCGCTTCGTGCGCCGCGCGTCCTTCCCGCTGCGCGCGCGCGCCGCCGTCGTCCCGGTGCAGCGCATCTACCTCCAGCTCGACGCCGCCGACGCCGGAACCGTCACCCTCGACGGCCTCGACCCGCTGCCGGTGCACCGGGGCGCCCAGCAGATCGTGGCGACGCTCGCGCGCCCGCAGCGCCTGCGCGTTCTGACGATGCGCGCGACGGTCCCGGTGTCGGTGGCGATGGTCGCCGCGACGCCGCTCGGCCCGGCGCCGTAGGGCGATCAGCCGCGCGCGAGCGCCGCGGCCAGCGCCGCGCGGAGCTTCTCGGCGCGCGTGGGGTCGGCCCAGCACGCGAACTCGACGCGCCCCGCGAGGTGCTGCGCGAAGGCCGGGTGCTGCGCGCGGTTCTGGCTCTCCAGGCCGTGCTTCGCGGCGTTGTGCAGCATCGCCCGCAGCTGCCGCAGCTCGTCGCGGGCCATGCTCGGTCGGTCGTTGACCGTGAGTCCCGTCACCTCCTGTCGGCGCCCGCGGCGCATGACCTTGGTCTTGGCGGTGTTCTCCGTGAAGCCCTCGGAGGTGATCACGCTCTGCACGCTGCGTCGCAGTCGGCCGACGCGCGAGTCATCATCCCCCGAGAAGGTGAGGTCGTCGGCGTATCGCGTGTAGGCGTACTCGTGTCGCCGGGCGAGAGCGTCGAGTCGGGCGTCGAGTCGCTTGCAGAGCGCGTTGGTGATCGCCGGGCTGGTGCACGCGCCCTGCGGCAGCACGCGGTCGCCGAGGGCGAGGTAGATCACCCGCCCGTCGACCTCGACGCGGGCGCGCGGCGGCTCGGTGCACAGCAGCGCGAGAATCGTCGCGACGTGCTCGTTGTACCCGAGCTTGCGAAAGAGCCCCTTCACCCGGCGGAAGCTGACGGAGGGGAAGAAGTCCTTGAGGTCGAAGTTGACCACCACCGCGCGCCCGACGTGGGGCGTGGCGTTGGTGAGGATCGAGTGGTGCTTCACGAAGCCGTGGGCCTGCGGGGAGGTCTCCAGTCGTTCGAGGATGTTGTGCAGCACCCAGTGCTGGGCATTCGCGAGCCGCGGCTTCGGGGCCGAGATGGTGCGCGTGCCCCCCAACTTCTTGGGAATCCCGAAGCGGTGATAGTGCACCAGGGCCGCGCCCCGGCGGTGAAAGCACAGCCACCGCAGCGAGGAGAGCGGCACCCCCATCATCATCGCGAGGTCGGCGCCGTTCGACAGCGGGGGCAGGCCGCGGCGCAGGAGCTCGGCGGTGTCGGCGGAGAGGTCTTGCAGGCCCGCCGAGACGCCCGCCCCGAGGTGGAGCACGCCGTTCTTGCGGCGCAGCAGGAAGGCGTCGCGCCGCTGCTTCAGGACCGCCGCCCGCGCCACCCGCTTCGCTGCGCGGCGCTTCTTGCTCTCCTCCCAGCGCCGCTTGCGCTCCTTGGTGAGGGCCTTGTGGGGGTCGACCGCCTGCGTCGACTGCGCCTGGATCTGCGCGATCTCCCCCTCGATCTGCGCGCGCTCCTTCACCTCGTCGGGCGGGTCGCGCGGGAGGCCGTGGCCCCAGGGCCAGAAGCCGTTGACGCGCATGCGCTCGAGCGCGGCCGAGTCGCTGGCCTCGCGCACGAGGCGGCGGTAGAGCGCGGCCTTGTGGTCAGCGGCCACGGCGGCACTCCTCCCGAGACATGCAATCAGCGAGGCGGGGGGGCGGGGGTCGACTCGAGACGGGGCGCGGTGGGCTTACGAACATCCCTGGGACGCGACCGTTCCACTTAAAGCGTACCCCGATGGTGCCGAGGCAGCGCGGTGCCGGAGGCACCCAACCAGAGCGCTGCCGGGCACCGTCGGGGTACGCGTGTGATGAACGGGCTCGTGACGAATGGAGGGCACTTCGACAAGCGCGGCGTAACGCCGCACGGATTGCTAAGGCACTCACCACGCCCCGTCTCGAATCGACCTCTCCGCCGACCTCCTTCATCGCTGTTGCCATGTCACGCGCCCTCCGCTTCGAGGCGGTGCATGTGCCCGAGGCGCAGCGCGAGCACGTGCTCGCAAGGCCCCTGCGTTAAACCATGCTTCTGCGACCACGCGCAAGTACACGTCGCCTCCAGGATGCGCCCCGCGGCGTCGACCCCGAGCATCGGGCGATATCGATACCCGTCGACGCCCTTCACGCTCCCCGAGAGCTTGTATCCATTGGACACGGGCCGCCGCGCGGTGATGAGCACCCCGTTGCTGGCGAAGATGGTCTGGGCCTTCTGGCCGGCCGGGGACGACTCGCTCGGCGCGGGGGCCACCACCGCGGCGACCGCCTCGTGCACGGTGAAGGGCTCGGGGAAGAGCTCGCGCTGCCGGTACACGCCCCCGCCGAGGTCGTACATCGCTCGCCCCACCTGGCAGAGGTACGACAACGCGCTGCGGGTCTTCTCCACGCCGAGTCCGGTGGCGGCCGCGAGGCCCGCGTCGGTGCCGCGGCGGTGCACCTTCAAGGCCTCCCAGGTGGTAGTGAGGTCGAGCGGCGAGGCGTCCATGCGGCGCGAGAGCAGGTCGAAGCGGCCGGCGCCGGAGGTCCAGTCGTTGTCGGTCCAGCCGGAGAGGGCGAGGGTGAGGGTGATCTCGCCGAGGTCGGCCAGCCAGACCGTCGGCAGCCCGGTGCCCGCGAGGAAGACGTCGATGCTTTGGGCCATCGGAATGATCCGCGCGAGGGTGCTCAGCCGGTCGCGCCCCCAGGTGCGGATGGTCAGCGGCTTCGGCCCGTCGAAGACGGCACTCGCGCCCATCTCGATCGCGGCCTCCCAGGGCTCGAACACCACCCGCGCGCGCTTGCCCGGAACCAGCTCCCAGCGCATCGCCCGCGGCGAGGCGTGCGCCTTGTGCTTGCGGAGAAAGCGGCAGAGGTTGAACAGGTCGACCGGCTCGATGCGCAGTCGCGTCAGCCCCAGCGTCATCGTCGACTGCACCTGGAGGAAGCCCTTCACCCAGCTCTCGGGCAGGTCGATCTTCTTCTCCTTGTGGCTCGATCCGCCCTCCGCGGCGACGGCCATCCCGCTCGGGTCGATATCGAATCTCGTGCGCCGGTAGCTGCGCATCCGGTCGAGCTCTCCGTGCAGCGTCGAGCTGAAATCGATGTTGGTGGTGCCGCAGGCGAACTCGTCGATCCTCTCGAAGAGGTCGTACTTCACCCCGACGCGGGCGTACGAGCTCTCGTCGCGCGAGAAGGCCTCGAAGGACAGCTCATCGGGGTGCACGGTGATCACCGGGTCGAGCAGGTATTTCAGCTCGTACTGGTGCGTGTAGACCCACTCGAAATACTCGGCGCGCGAGCGGTAGAAGGGCTTGAGCCGGTCGATGCGCCTCTGGTCGAGCACGTCGCGCCGCGCCTCGAGGGCCGCGATGCGCGCCTTCGCCTGCTCGGTGCGGTTCCCCAGACCGGCGAGAAACTTCCGGTCCTGCTCGTCGAGCCACGACTTGAAGGCCAGCCGGTCGCGCGGGTGGAACTTGTAGTCGCTGACCACCACCGAATAGAGCGACGCCATCGCCTCGCGGAAGAGCGTCGGCGAGCGCATCGTGCCCTTGAAGAAGGCCGGGTCGCGCGCCGCGTTGGTGGCCAGCGCCACGTGGGTGTCGCGCAGCCCGCTCACGATGCCGCTCTGCCCGGCGTACTTGAACTCGACGATCACGCCACGCCTCCGACCACCGACTCGACCTCGGGGAAGCGCAGCTTCAGGCGCACCAGCGCGTCGAGCGCGCTCTCGAAGTCGACCTTCGCCCGCGTGCGCACGAACTCGCCCAGCACCCGCGAGGCCACCTCGGCCTGGCGCTCGTCGCGCAGCCCGCGCTCGCGGAGAAAGTCCACCACGAGCTTCTTCTCGCGGCGCTCGGGGCGCACGTCGAGCAGCGCCCGGCGGAAGAAGGCCTCGAGCCGCGAGAGCGCGACGAAGCCGTCCTTCAAGTGCGCCACGGCGAGGTCGACCGCGAAGCGGCGGATCACCGGCGAGGGGTGCTCGGCGAGGCGGTGGAGCAGCTCCGCCGTCTCGAGCGAGTCGAAGTGCTTGAGCGCCATCTCGCGCCCGAAGGACTGCACATCGTCGCGATTCGAGTCGCAGAGCCCGACGATGCCGTCGAGCCCGAGCACGGCCACGTCGACCGGACCGCGCAGCAGTTCGAAGACGAAGTCGCGCGTGTCCTTCCACTCGCAGTCGGTGAGCGCGAAGAGCACCGAAGGGTCGCCCCGCAGCTTCGCCACCGACGCGCCGATCAGCGCGTGCGCCGCCTGCCGCACGGCCGCGATGTCGCTCATCGCCATCCCCAGGATCCGTTCGGTGCCGAGCAGCTCGACCGCCTCGGGCCGCGACCCCAGCAGCGCCCCGCCCGCCACCTTGGCGGCGATCGATCCCGTGTCGATCATCGCCAGGATCTCGTCGAGTCCGAGGATGGCATTGAGCTCTTCGCTCAGGCCGTCGCGGGCGACGCGGGCGAAGCCGTCGTTGGCGCCTTCGATCGACTCCGGCGCCTGGAGGATCGCCAGCACCCGCTCGGCGAGCTCGCGGCGAAACCACGGGTCGGCCGCCGGCAGCGCGGCCAGCACCAGCGACGCCGCGGTCGAGCGCAGCAGCGCGTCGCTCGACCCGACGAAGCGCACGATGCGCTCGATGTCGGCGGTCCATCGGTCGGCGCAGCGGGTGAGCAGGGCCACGGCGTGCTCGCGAATCACCGGCCGCTCGTCGGCCATCATCACGTCGAGCAGCGCCCAGTCGGGCTTCGCCGGGTCGAAGCGGCGATCGAGCTCCTCGAGGGCGAGTTCGACGGTGTCGGGGTAGACCGCCGTGAGCATGCCGACGAGCTCGGCCGCGGTCGCCGCGCGGGGCAGTTCGGGGTGGCGCGTCGTGACGGCCCGCAGGGCGAACTGCTGCACCTCGACGACCCGGGCGTGGGCGAGCAGGTGGAGCAGGGGCCGCGGGTACGAGTCCCACACGGCGGGGAAGGACTCCGTGCGAACCGACGGGGCGACTGGCAACTTCGACTTCGGGTTGAAGAGCGAGGTGCGCAGCGTCTTCGGATTGAAGAGCAGTCGACCGTCGAAGCGCCGCAGGATTCGATTGTAGAGGAAGACCCGCGACCACTCGTCGCCGTTGCCCTTCGGCAGCTCGCGGTCCTCGGGCCGATAGGCCGCGAGCACCGCCGCGGCGACCTCGGTGTACTTCGCCGGGCGGTACCGCCCGAGCCTTTCGAGGTAGCGCCACGCCGCCTTGCGGACGTGCCGCTCGGTCTGCTTGCTGAATACCCGGGTCTGCCGGCTCTGTCCGTCGAGTCCGCTCTTCACCACGGCCATCGTGGCGGCCGGCTTGCGACTCAACAGCTCGACCCGCCGGGTGATCACCGCGAAGGTCTCGCCGTCCTCGCGCAACGTCGCCCGGCGCAGGATGCTCTTCGTGTATCGCCAGCGGTGCGGCCGATGGATCTCGGCGTGGCTGCCCAGCACCCGCCGCACCAGCGCGACCGCGGGCGGGGCGCCGATCTCGTAGAGCGTATCGAGCGCGAGGAACTGCTCCTTCAGGTCGAGGTGCGCGAAGACCGCTTCGAGGTCGACCACGGCGTCTTCGTCGAGCGTCGTCGCGTCGACCGCCGACCACGCGTCGCGCATCGACTGGGGCAGCCGCTCGATGGCCCGCTGGGTGACCTCGGCCAGGCCCACGGCGTCGCCCAGCGCCCGCACCGCCTCGGCGCCCGCACGACGGCGCGAGAGCAGCTTGCGGGCGGCCTCGGCGCGGGCGAGCGGCGCGGCGGTCTCGTCGCCCAGGCGGCCGAGGGCCTCGACGACGCAGGAGAGCTCGGTGCCTTCCAGCGCCGCGCGGTCGAGCAGCGGATCGACGGCCGTGCGGTCACCGATCCAGCCGAGGCGCAGCGCGGAGAGGGCGCGGCGGCGGGCGCTCGGGCTGTTGAGCCGGTCGAGCATCGCGCGCACGCCGGCGCGGGTGAAGCCCTCGGCCGCGAGGTCGTCGGCGAGGTCGCGCAGGCGGCCGTCGAGTTCGTCTTCGGCGAAGGGCCCGTAGGCCTCCGTTCCCGTGAGCTTTCCCCGCTTGAAGAAGCGCTGAACCCTGAGCGACACCCGGCCCGCGTCGCCCGCCACGGGCTCGGCCGTGATCGCCACCAGCCGCTCCGCCCCGGTGGGTCGGAACATCCGCATCAAGGTCCCTCGAATGCTCATGGAGATTCCCCGGCACGCTTCGACGACTGGCCTGCTGAAAGCAAATAAGCGACAGCGGCTATTCGGTGTCGTCGAAGTCCGCGAGCGGCTTCGGCTTCGGCACCACGCCGCCCACTGCGGTCTTCGTCGCAGTCATCGGACCCTTCGGCGGAATCATCGGACCCTTCGGCGGACCCATCGAGGACTTCGGCGGAATGAAGGGTCCCTTCACGCCTGGCGCTGACGGCGCCGACGGCGCCTTCACGACGGGCGCCGCGGTCGCGTTGCCGAGCGCGCCGAGCTCGTTCTCCAGCGCCACCCGCATCTCGTGAAAGGACTTGAAGTCCTGACTGCGTACGAGGTTGTACGCCGTCCACATCAGGTCGGCGCAGATCTCGACGGGGACCTTGCCGGTATTGGCTCCCAGACCGGGCAGCGCGACCGAGCCGATGCTGTTGGGTGCCGCCGCGTTCTGCAGGTGCACCATCTGGAAGGCCGCGGCGCAGGCCAACGCGACGTTGAGCGTATCGGACACGTCGTCCGAGCGGCCCAGCATGGTGGGAGTCGAGATGAGCCAGGCGGGCTTCTTGGCCCCCGTGGCCACGCAGGTCGCGTGTCCCAGCGGCATCGTGCCGTGATAGAGCCGCGCCACCTCCGACTGCACCTTCGTCTGGATCTGCGGCCCCAGGAACTTCTTGATCACCCCGTCGAGGCCGCCGTCCATCATGGCCTTGCTGTTGGTCGGGCTCACCCAGGCGCTGGTGGCCTGGTCGGTCATCGACCCGTGCACCACGATCACCTCGGGGTTGTCGACGAAGACCTCGCGCCACGCCGCGACCATCTTCGGGTTCACATCGACCAGGATCACCTGAGCGTCCATCGCAGTCCTCCGTATCGACCGATCGGGCTACATCGAGAATTCGACGAGGTAGTCGAGCCGCTGCTGGCGCGAGTCGTAGATCACGTACTCGTCGTCCGCGAACTGCGAAGTCACGCCCGACTTCGCGCGCACCCCGTGGCAGGAGTGGAAGCCCGCCGGCGCCTCGCTGATGCCGTAGGTGATCTTGTGATAGTCCTTCATCTTGCCGAGCGCGACGCGGGCCAGCGCCATGAAGCGCCCGCCCGACTTCCCGGGCGAGGTGTAGCCCGCGCTGGTGCACGCGGCGTCGCCGAAGTAGATGCCATTGCCCAGCCAGCCGGCGTCCGTGCGATTGACGCCCATGCTGACCACGATCTTCGGCAGCAGGATGCCGCGCGACAGGATGCCCACCCAGTTCTTCACGCTCGACCCGTGGAAGAGCAGTCGCTGGTTGTCGATGTGCCCGGTGAACACCTCGTGCTCGCCGTGGCGCTTCAACGTGTAGACGTTCTTGACCTTGATGTTGGCCGTGCGCACCCGGCTCTTCAATACGTACTGCTCGATCTCGTCGTAGGTCGGGCTCTTCCGGTCGACGCAGTCGATGACGCACTTGAGCGCGTCGTACTGCTCATCGGCCTTGCTCTCGAAGAGCACCGACCCGGAGTCGCCGTTGACCTGCAACATGTCCTTCATGAGCTGCAGCGTCTCCTGCTTGCCCTGAAAGCTCTCCATCGTGTCGATGACGGCCCCGTCGATGGCCGCGCGGGTGCGCCCGATGCGGTGCGGGATCGTCGTGTAGAACTCCCCCGACAGGTCGATCATCTTGTTGCGGTTCTTCGAACCCTGCTGAAACAGCTTGTACAGGTCCTGGAGAATCGACTCGCCCTTCTCGATCTGCCCCACCGTCAGGATGCCCAGCGGCGTCTCGATGCCGTTCGCCGTGATCTTCACGTTCACGGCCGTGGTCAGCGCGTTGGTCGCCTCGGCGTAGATGTACTGCACCATCTGCTGCACGGCCGGGGTCAGCGTCGAGAGCTTCACCGTCGGCGCCGCGACCTCGCCGCGCGCGATCTTCTGCTCGGCCAGGCGCTTCACCGTCTTGGCGTCGATCTCGCCCGCGCTGGTGCCGCGCGCCTTCTGCGAGCCGATCTTGCTCGAGGCGAGGCTCACTTCCTTGTAGCCCTTCGCCGACGAGGTCTTCTCGCGGAAGATGCCGTCGTAGATCGCCTGCGCCTCGCCCAGCGTGGCGGCGTAGCGGCACTCCTTCTGGCCCGCCTCGGGGTTGTTCTCCAGGTCGTCGGTGCGACCGTAGTGCGTGAACACCCGGAACACCGGCTTCGACTTCAGCGAGCCCTGGTGCACCTCGATCGCGTAGTACTTGTTGTGGTTGGTCTTGATGTCAGTGACCTGCAACACGGCCTTGCGCGCGATCTCGAAGTCGTCCGGAAAGGCCGGAGCGCCCGCGTCGCCAAACTTCCAAGACTTCACACCCGCCATCGCACCACCGTTGCACCCTTCACGCGAACCGCCGGCCTGCCGGCGATCACCGACGCGGGGCGGAAGATAGGTCCCCCGCGCCGGGCGTCGCAACACCCCGGGCGGGGCGCCCTGACATTGCCTGTCCGGGCCTGTCACGGGGAGTTCTCTTGACGGCCCGACGCGACGGGGTGTAGCCGCGCCCCACGGGAGTCGAAGAGCGAATATGGGCAAGAAGAAGAAGCAGCAGAAGCGCGAAGCGGCGGCGGTGGTCGAGGGCGAGGAGGCGATCGCCGCGCACGGCGAGGCCCTCCGCGGTGACTTCGAGAACACCCGCGCGGTGGACATCGGCGGCATCACCGGGCGCGAGACGCCCGACGCCCTGCTGCGCGGCGCCTTCCCGGCCTTCGTCGGCCGCCAGGAGCGCACCGGCTACGAGCTCATGGCCCGCGCCATGGACGAGGACTACGCGACCTTCCTCACCTTGTCGGGGGCGATGACCCCGGCGGGGCTCCACCAGTCGTGCCTCATTCCGCTCATCGAGCGCGGGCTCATCGACTGTCTCACCACCACCGGCGCCAACCTCTACCACGACGCCCACCGCATCATCGGGCACCGCATCCGCGAGATCGACCCCAACGCGGGCGACCTCGCGCTGCGCCTCGCGCGCATCATCCGCATCTACGACCTCGGCTTCTGGGAGGAGACCCTCCTCGAGACCGACATGCTCTTCAGCGCCATCCTGCAGCTGCCGCAGTTCCAGAAGCGCATGACGACGCCGGAGCTGCACTACCTGCTCGGCGAGTCGATCGCGAAGGTCGAGGAGGCCCTCGGCGTGAAGCAGCCCTCGCTGCTCGCCACCTGCTACCGCCGCGCGATCCCGATCTTCGTCGGCGCCGTGCAGGACGGCTCGATCTTCCTCAACATCGTGAAGCTGAAGCGCCTCTTCCCCGAGACCTTCAAGCTCGAGATCGACGTCAACGACGACGTCTACGAGATGGGCGCCGTCCAGCACTACTGCCTGCGCGGCCTCGACAAGAAGATGGCCGTGTTCATCCTCGGCGGCGGCGTCCCGAAGAACTACACCCTCCAGGGCGAGCCGCTGCTCGAGCAGATCCTCGGCGTGCACACCGACGGCTTCGACATCGACGTGCAGTTCTGCGTCGACCCGGTCGACAACGGCGCGCTCTCCTCGTGCCCCGCGGGCGAGGGACACACCTGGGGCAAGGTCTCGCCCGAAGGCGTCTCGCGCTCGATGTACGTCCACGCCGACGTGACCGCGGTCTTCCCGTGGGTGACCTACGCGCTCATGAGCGACCCGAAGCGCGCCCGCCCGCACCGCCGCCTCTACGACCACCGCGCCGCGGCGCTGAAGGCCCTCGACGAGGCCGTCGCGCTCGGCCGCGACGAGCTGCTCAAGACCATCGACTACCCCGCCGTCACCGAGGCCTACGCACCCGCCGCACCCGCCGCGCCCGCGAAGGCGCGCAAGAAGAAGGGCTGACCCCGATGGCCGCGCCGCGCCCCTGGACGGTGCTCCCCCACGACCCCTGGGAGCGCCTCACCGACAACGTCTGGACCGTCGCGGGCGCCCTGCCCGGCATGGCCCTGCGCCGCCGGATGACGGCGGTGAAGCTCGCCGACGGGCGCGTGGTGATCCACGGCGCGGCCTGCCTCGAGGAGCCCGCGATGCGCGAGCTCGAGGCCTGGGGCGAGCCCGCGGTGATGATCGTGCCCAACGGCTTCCACCGCCTCGACGCGCACGCCTGGAAGGCCCGCTACCCGAAGAGCACCGTGCTCTGCCCGAAGGACGCCGACGAGGCCGTGCGCAAGGTGGTCGCGGTCGACGGCCACTACGACGCCTTCCCGCGCGACGCGAAGGTCACGCTCACCCCCCTCGCGGGCATGAGCCGGCGCGTGCCCGAGGGCGTGCTCACCGCGGTCGCGGGCGACGGCCGCGCGGCCCACGTCTTCAACGACGCGCTCTTCAACCACCCGCACCTCCCGGGCTTCTCGGGCTGGGTCATGAAGACCATGGGCTCGACCGGCGGGCCGAAGATCACCGGGCTCATGTCCGTGGTCGGCGTCCGCGATCGCAAGGCGCTCGACGCCCACTACCGCGAACTCGCCGCCACGCCCGGCCTCGCCTTCGCGCTGCCCGGCCACGGCGACGTCATCAGCGGCGACGTGCCCGCCGTGCTCACCCGCGTCGCCGGCGCCTAGACCCCGCCCTCGGGCTCGACGGCCCCGTCGTTCACGCACTCGACGAAGCCAAATCGCCCCTGCTCGACGGCGGGCTTCGCGGCCTTGCGCGGGCGCTTCGTCGCGGGCGGCGGGATCAACACCACCCGCGGCGCCACCACCGGGGCCTCGCGCACCTCGATCGACGCGTCACCCGCGTTGACGGCCGCTCCGGCGAGGCGCCGCAGCGTGCGGAGCTGCTCGCGCAGGGCCTCGTGCTGCGCCCTCGACTCCGCGAGGCAGTGCAGCATGGCGGGCGACAGCGAGGTGACCGTCACCACCTCGAAGTGGGGGCAGCCGCTGTCGATCGCCGGGTCGTCGCCGCACACTAGGCAGGCATGAACCGGTGCCGTCAGCGCGGGGCCCGATACCATCCCGAGTTCGGGGGGGAGCTCGTCGGCCGGCGCCTCGGGCGGCAGGTCGAAGACCTCCGGCGGCGGCGCGTCGAAGCTGTCGTAGTCGTCCCGGTTCGCAGCGTGGGTCTTACGGGCGCGCATGACAGGTTCCACGAGGTAACACGGCGTCGGCGGGATGGACAAATGTTCAGCCCCGCGTCGCGGCGGGTCGCGGGTGGCGCCAGGTGACGCCGCCGACGCTGCGTTCGGGCATGCGCTTCGGCGCCTACGAGGTCGTGCGCGAGCTCGGGCGCGGCGCCTTCGGAACCGTCTATGAAGCCGTGCGCCACCCGCTGCGGAAGCGGGTCGCGCTCAAGGTGCTCAACCCCGAGCTGGTCGACATCCCCGAGGCCGTCACGCGCTTCCTGCGCGAGGCCGAGACCGCCGCGCAGATGCGACACCCGTACATCGTCGACGTCCACGACCTCGGCACCGTGGGCGACGTCCCCTACCTCGCGATGGAACTCCTCGACGGCGAGACCCTCGAAGACCGCATCGAGCGCGAAGGCCGCCTCGGCGTGGAGACCGCCGTCGACCTGATGCTCCCGGTGATCTCCGCCGTCGGGGCGATGCACGACGCGGGCTTCGTGCACCGCGACCTCAAGCCCTCCAACGTGTTCATCGCGCAGGGGCCGCACGGCGATCATCCCAAGCTGCTCGACTTCGGCATCGTGAAGGTGCAGGCCCACGACGTCGCGCTCACCCGCACGGCCTCGCTCCTCGGCACGCCCTCGTTCATGTCGCCCGAGCAGGTGCGCGAGGCCAGGGACATCGACGGCCGCGCCGACGTCTGGTCGCTCGGCGTGATGCTCTACGCGTGCGTCACCGGCGCCGTGCCCTTCAGCGGAACCTCGATGTTCGAGACCTTCGACCACATCATGCACGGCCCCATCGTGGCGCCCGGCACGCGCGTGGGCGGCGTCCCGGCGGGCTTCGACGCGGTGGTGCTGCGCGCGATGAAGCGCGAGGCCTCGGCGCGCATCGCGACCGCGCGCGAGCTCGGCCGGGCGCTGCTGCCCTACGCCTCGCCCGCCGCGCAGCGCCAGTGGCAGAAGGAGTTCACGCGCGGTCCCTCGCTGCGCCCCTCGGTCGTGAGCCTGCTCCGCGCGCGCGAGCCCGAGCCGACGGTGGCCGAGGCGGGTCGCACCATCGCGCCGGAGTTCTCGCGCGTCGCGCGCGCCGTCGGGGCCATGGCCACCGTCGTGATCGCGGTGACCGTCGCGCTCGCGCTGCGCGGCCGCAGCCCCGAGGTGCAGCTCGCGAGGGCGCCGGTCGTCACGGTGTTGCGCCGCCCCGTCGATCCGCCCGCAGCGGCCGCGCCGGTCGCGCCGACGGTCGACGCCGTTGCCGCCGACGAGCCGCAGCCGTCGCCCGCCCCGCGACGGCGGGCGCGCACGGCGCACGCCACGGAGCGCGGGCCGATGATCGGAAACTACTGACGGAGTCGAACGGGGGGAGGGCGCGAGCGGGAGGGACTACTTCTTCTTCGGCTTCGCGACCGTCGGGCGACGGAAGCCGCGGTACTCCGCGCGGCGGCTCTTCGAGCCGGCGGTGAGGTAACGGCCCGCGACGAGCACCCGATCGAGGCGCAGGCGAAGAAGGGTCCAGAGCCGGTGCGTGAGCTCGCGCGCGGCGTGGGCCCCCGCGGGCACGGTGGCGTTGGCGGCGAGGGTCACGAGGTCGTTGTGGCGGTCCCAAAGGCGCTGCGCGGCGGCGCCCTCGCCGTTGGGCAGGCTGCCGAGCCACTTCTCGTGGTCCACGCTGTTGCAGAGGCTGAGCAGGCCGGTGTTGTCCTGCACGGCGTCCTGCGGGTCGTTGGGGGCGCCGCGCACGAGGCTGCGGATGAGCGCGAGGCCGATCGGGTTGCGGCGAAAGCGCAGCGTGCGGAAGGCGCGGATGATCTTGCGCTGATCGGCGCGGACGGTCGCGAGGAAGGCGCTGTCTTCGCCGTCGCCCGTCGCACGATCGGCGTCGAGGCGGGTCTGGGAGGCGCGCACGTACTCGATGAGCGGCGCGAGCTCGAGGATCTCGTCGGACGTGAGGTTGCCGTCGTCGAGGGGCACCTTGGCGAGCGCGGCCGCGTCACGCACAGCCGCGTCGGCGATGTCGGACGCCCACGTGAGCCACGCGCGCGGGTACGCGGGGGCGTTGCGCACGATCTCCTCGGGGAGCGCGCGCGCGGCCGCGTCGAAGGTTGCCGCAGCGCTCGTCGGCGCGGGCGAGGTGCGGGGCGAAGGGGTGCGGGCGACCTGCTTTGCTTTGGCCATAGGGCGCCGATGCTATCGACGCGCGGACGCGTTGTCATCGGCCCATTTGCCTGGAATTGCCTGCATTGGGCGCGACCGTGGGAGGGTCGGCGGCCACATGACCCACCGCGGCGGCGTTCTCCCTTCCCAGTGGATCCGTCGGGCGCTCACCGACGGCACGATGACCGCGTCGAGGCCGGTCGAGCCCACGCAGATCCAGCCCAACAGCATCGACCTGCGCATCGGCCGCGCGGGCACGCGGGTGCAGTGCAGCTTCCTCCCGGGGCGCGAGGGCGTGGAGGGCCGCCTGCGCCGCTTCGGCATCTACCCCGTCGACGCCGGGCCCGACGGCGTCGTGCTCGAGCGCAACGCGGTCTACCTCTTCCCGTTGATGGAGGGGCTCAAGCTGCCGCCGGGGCTGCGCGCGCGGGCGAACCCGAAGAGCAGCACCGGGCGACTCGACATCTTCTGCCGCCTCGTGACCGAGTACGGAACCTCCTTCGACGACATCCCCGACGGCTTCGCGGGGCAGCTCTTCCTCGAGGTGGTGCCGCGGTCGTTCCCGATCCGCGTGCGCGAGGGCGACAGCCTGGCGCAGCTGCGCTTCGTGGTGGGCGACCCCACCCTCGACGACGACGAGACGCGCGCCCTCATGGCCCGCGAGCCCATCATCGTGGTGCCCGACACGCTCTCGCGCGGGCACGCCGCGCTGCGCATCGAGGACGGCGTGTTCATGTCGGTGAACCTCTCGGCCGAGGGCACCGTCGGCTACCGCGCGAAGCGCAACACCGGCGCGATCGACCTGCGCGGCAAGCACCGCATCTCGCACTTCTGGGAGCGCATCTACCACCGGCCGAGCGAGCCGCTGCTGCTCGAGCCCGACGAGTTCTACATCCTGCGCTCGAACGAGCTGGTGCGGCTGCCGCCCGACGTCTGCGCGGAGATGGTTCCCTTCGACGCGGGGGCGGGCGAGGTGCGCACGCACTACGCGGGCTTCTTCGACTCGGGCTTCGGCTACGCCGGGGCCGACGACAACGCCGCCGCCGCCGCGGCCGTGGTGCTCGAGGTGCGCGGCCGCGACGTGCCCTTCCACGTCGACGAGGGCAACCACCTCTTCCGGGTGGTGCTGCTGCGCAACCAGGAGGCGCCCGACGACCTCTACGGGCGCGGGCTGCGCTCGCACTACCAGGGCCAGCGCCTGCGCTTGAGCAAGCAGTTCCTGCCCGACGACGCGGAGGCCGACTCGCAGCTCCCGCTGCGCTTCCCTTGAGGGGGCCGCGGCGCCGGACAGCCAATGTCCGACGCGCCACGCACTGGATTTCCCGAGGATCGCGTGACAGACGAGCGCCTCGACGCAGGCGCCGTGGTTCTTCCGGGAACTTGACGCATGTTCAGTGAGGCCGTACTCGAATGGGCGTTCAAGACGCCGGGATGACCCGTTGACTTCCATCAAGCCACCCGACGGAGCGGCCGACCCCATGACGACTGAAGCATTGATCCAGGAACCCGAGGCGCCGAAGCAGGGCCGGCGGGCGAGCGCGGAGGCGATGGGCGCCAAGCAGCGCGACATCTCCGTGAGCGAGTTCTTCACGAAGAACCGCCACCTGCTGGGCTTCGACAACCCGGCCAAGGCGCTGCTCACGACCATCAAGGAGGCCGTCGACAACGCGCTCGACGCCTGCGAAGAGGCGGGCATCCTCCCGACGCTCGACGTGACGGTCGAGGAGGTCTCCGACGGCCGCTACCGCGTGCGCGTCGAAGACAACGGGCCGGGCATCGTGAAGGAGCAGATCCCGAAGATCTTCGCCAAGCTGCTGTACGGCTCGAAGTTTCACCGGCTGCGGCAGTCGCGGGGTCAGCAGGGCATCGGCATCAGCGCGGCGGGGATGTACGGGCACCTGACGACGGGCCGCCCGGTGGTGGTCGTGAGCAAGATCGGCAAGGGCCGGCCCGCGTGGCGGGTCGAGGTGCGCATCGACTCGCGCACCAACGAGCCCAAGCAGCTCAATGACAAGAACGACACCGTCACCTGGGACAAGGACCACGGGACTTCGGTCGAGATCGAGCTGATGGGTTTGTATCGCGGCGGCCGCACCTCGGTCGACGCGTATCTCGAGCAGACGGTGGTGGCCAATCCGCATCTCGAGCTTTCGTACAAGCCGCCGAAGGGGCCACTGGTGCACTTCCCGCGGGTGAGCGAGCTGCTTCCCCCCGAGGCGCAGGAGATCAAGCCGCACCCGCACGGGGTCGAGCTCGGGATGCTCATCAAGATCCTCCACGAGTCGGGCCGCAAGCACGTCGGGCAGACGCTGATGGAGGAGTTCTCGCGGGTGACCGAGGCCGTCGCCAACGAGCTGTGCAAGCGCGCGGGCATCGACCCCAACGCCGTCGGGTCGAGGGTCGACGCGGCCAAGATCGAGGCGCTGCACGCCGCGATGGTGGCCTCGAACGCCGCACTTCCGCCGATCAAGAAGTTCGCCTCGAAGGTGGCGCGCTCTGACACCAACCTCCGCGAGGAGGTGTTGGAGGAGGGCACGGGCTTCTCGCCGACCCTGGCCGACCTCGTGATTCGCCGGGCGGGACTCGAGCCCACGCTGAAGGCGAAGCTCGTCACCCCGATGATGGTGGAGAAGTTCTACGCGGCGCTGCACGAGTCGCAGGTGAAGATCCTGCCGCCGCCGGCGAACTGCATCGTGCCGGTGGGCGAGGCGCTGGTGATGGAGGGTCTGCGCCGCCGCTTCAAGGGCGAGTTCTTCACGTCGCACACGCGGCCGCCGGCGGTGTACCGGGGCAACCCCTTCGTGGTCGAGGCGGGCGTCGCCTTCGGCGGAACGCTGTCCAAGGACGACTCGGCCGACGTGCTGCGCTTCGCCAACCGGGTTCCGCTGCTGTACCAGCCGCGGGCGTGCGCCATCCACGAGGCGGTGCTGAAGGTCGATTGGAAGTCGTACGGGCTCCAGCAGCGCAAGGGCGAGCTGCCGGTGGGGCCGCTCGCGATCTTCGTGCACCTGGCGAGCGTGTGGGTGCCCTTCACCAGCGAGGCCAAGGAGGCCGTCGCCCACTACGACGAGGTGGTGCGGGAGATCCGACTCGCGCTGATGGAGTGCGGGCGCAAGCTGGGCGCGTGGGTGAAGGCGCAGCAGGCCGAGCGCTGGGAGACGCAGCGCAAGAGCCTGTTCGAGAAGTACATCGTCGAGCTCGCGGCCTCGATTCACAGCATCACGAAGGTGTCCGAAGAGAGCGTGAAGGCCGACTTCCACAACGCGCTGCCCAACCACGTGCGCATCGCGGTGGCGCCGGTGGAGGGGAGCGCGCCCGCCGCCCTGGAGGGCGCGGCGGAGGGCGCGGCGGAGGGCGCTGAGGCCCCGACGGAGGAGGCGACTTCGGCGGGCGACTCGTCGCCGCCACCCCCGCCACTGCGGGGCGCGGGGCGGCCGTCAGAGATGCCGCCGGAGTTGTCCGATGACGGCGACGGCAACCCCTTCGAGGACGTCACTCCGGGCAACAAGCGCCAGCTGGTGTTGAAGATGCGACCGAAGTCGGGAAGGAAGTAGGCACTTCGATGGCACCCAGGAAGAAGACCCCCGCGGGCGCGACGCCCGCCACGAAGACGGCCGACGGCGGCGCGACGGCCGGCGAGGCCGGCGTCATCGGCGAGCGCGACCGCGTCACGCTCCAGAAGATCACCGACCTGGCCTTCAACGCGCTGGCCGAGGTGCGGCGGGGCAAGAACCCGGCGCTGAGCATCCCGGTGCGCGCGCTCTCCAACGTGAGCTTCGACCAGGAGGCGGGGTTGATCCGCCTGGGGGAGTCGCGCCAGTCGCGCAACTTCTTCCACCTGAAGCAGGCGAAGCTGTTCATGCAGACCTTCCTGATCGCGGAGCACTGCAAGAAGCTCATCGAGGCCGGGGCGACGACCTCGATCCGCGACATCTACTACGGCGCCAAGCACTCGGTGGCGGGCACCAAGGAGAACACCTTCGAGGAGCAGGCCGAGAGCGACCCGATCATCGAAGACCTCGAGGTGACCATCGACGCGCTGCGCGAGGAGCTGCACCTGCGCGCCGAGAACCGCGGCGCGATGGTGGGCCCGATGACCATCCGCGACACCGGCGACACCATCGACCTGCGCCGCATGGGCTCCGGCGGGTGGAGCATCCCGAGCATCGTCGAGGACAACCGCATCGAGTTCATGAAGACCGAGGCGGAGTACATCCTCTTCATCGAGAAGGGCGCCGTCTGGGCCCGCCTCAACGAAGACCGCTTCTGGCAGAAGAACAACTGCATGCTTCTGCACGGCAGCGGCATGGCCGCGCGCGGCACCCGCCGCCTGCTGCGCCGCATGCACGAGGAGCTCAAGCTGCCGGTGTACGTGCTCACGGACAACGACCCGTGGGGCTTCTACATCTACTCGGTCATCAAGCAGGGCAGCATCAACCTCGCGTACGAGTCGATGCGCATGGCCGTGCCGCAGGCGCGCTTCCTGGGACTGATGAGCTCGGACGCCGAGCGCTTCAACCTCCAACCGAATGTCTCGATGGCGCTGAAGGACGAGGACTCCGCCCGCATCGAGCAGCTCATGCGCTACGACTGGTTCGCGGCGAAGCGCTGGCAGGAGGAGCTCGCGCTGATGAAGAAGACCCAGAAGAAGTACGAGCTCGAGGCGCTCTCCTCGCGCGGTATCCGCTTCATCACGGAAGAGTACATCCCGCAGAAGCTGCGCGGGCGCCGGGGCGACTCCTGGCTTGATTGATCGGGGGATTTCCGGTAACCCCGGCCGCATGGCCGGCGCGACCGCTCCCTACACGACACTCTCCCTCGAGCACGACGGCCCCGTCGCCGTCGTCACCCTCCAGCGCCCCGAGCGCATGAACGCCCTCTCCAAGGTGCTGCTGCACGAGATCGGCGCGGTGTTCACCGCGCTCGCGGCCGACTCGACGGTTCGCGCCGTGGTGCTGACGGGCTCGGGGGAGAAGGCCTTCTGCGCGGGCGCCGACCTGAAGGAGCGTCAGGGCATGTCGGAAGACGACGTGCGCGGGCTCCTCGGGCTCTATCGGGAGAGCTTCGGCGCGGTCGACCGCTGTCCGAAGCCCGTGGTGGCCGCGATACAGGGCGTGGCGCTGGGCGGGGGCTTCGAGCTCGCGCTGGCCTGCGACCTGCGCGTGGCCAGCGAAGGCGCCGTCGTGGGGCTGCCGGAGACCTCGCTGGCGATCATTCCGGGGGCGGGCGGCACGCAGCGCCTGCCGCGGCTGGTCGGGGTCGGGCGCGCGAAGGAGATGATCCTCCTGGCGAGGCGGTACCCGGCGCGCGAGGCGCTGGCGTTGGGGCTGGTGACCGAGGTCGCGGCCGCGGGCGAGAGCGCGCTGGCCGCGGCGAAGCGGCTGGTGGCGCCGCTCGCGGCGGGCGCGCCCATCGCGCTGGCGGCGGCGATGGAGGCGCTCGACGGCGGGGCCGACCTCGACCTCGCGGAGGGCCTGCTGCTCGAGTCGCGGTGTTACGAGAAGACGCTCGTGTCGGGTGACCGGCGCGAGGCGCTCGCGGCATTCAGCGAAGGGCGCAAGCCGGTCTATCGCGGCGAGTAGTGGAGTGAATGTCGGCGGCCGGCGTTCGGGCCGCGCCGCGCGCCGTGTGCGCTTGTCGGAGAACAGAGGAGATCAGTCGATGAAGTTGGGGAAGAGAGTCTGGCGAACCGCCGGCGTGTTGGGATGTTTGACCTTGAGCTCGGTGGCCTCGGCGCAGCCCCGCACACCGACGCC
>JAQBQI010000535.1 GCA_028287085.1 Myxococcaceae bacterium | reverse complement strand
TCATCTCGTCGCCCATCGTGCGCAGCGCCTCGGCCACGCGTCGGTCGGCGGCGGCGTCCTGCGCGGCGGCCGTCTCCTGCAGGGCCGCGAGCCGGCGGAAGGCCTCCTCGCGGTCGAGCCGGCGGTGCGCGAGGTCGTCGAGCAGGCGGTTGAATCCCTCGACGCCGCGGCGGGCCTCGTCGGTGCGCGCGGTCGCCTCGAGCTGGCGCGCGGCCTCGCGGAAGGCCGCGAGGTCGTCGTCGTGGAGGTCGGCCACGTCGCGGTGGTTTACCGTGGCGGGTAAACGGGCGGCGCGCGGAGAGGTGCGGGCGGGGATGGGTACGCGGGCCACGAGGACGAGGAGCGCCGCGAGCACGGCGACGACGCGCAGCTCGGGCGGCAGGCGCCAGGGGAGGGCGGCGCGCACGTCGACGTCGCGGGCGCGCGCGGCGGCGTCGTCGATGGCGGCCCGCATGAAGGGCGTGCGCTCGGCGTCGGGCTTCTGCCGAAACTGCCACGCGATGCCGAGGCGGTCGTGCAGGTGGTGGTGGGCGTCGAGGCGGCGGGCGGCGTCGAGGGGGCGCACGCGGCGCAGGGCCCCGGCGAGGGCGCCGAGCAGCGGGAGCGCGAGGGGCGCGAGGGCGAGCGCGTAGGGGTGGCGGGTGTGGACGACGCCGAGGCGCGCGAGCAGCAGGAGGGCGACCGCGAGGGCGAGGGCGACGACGGCGAGGGAGGCGGCGGCGCGGAGGGCGCGCTGCCAGCGCACTCGGCGGGACGCGGCGGCGAGGACGGCGAGGTCAGGGGCGGCGGCGGGCATCGTCGGCAGCAGTGGGACGATGCACCCGCGCGCCCCGCGGCGCCAGCCGCGAAGGGCCGCTGGCGCCAGCCGCGAAGGGCCGCGGCGGCTACGGCGGGACGAGGCCCAGCAGGTAGTCGCGCGGCGAGGCGAAGCGCACCTCGTCGACGCAGGTGAGCCGCGCCGTCAGCGAGCGCGCGCCGCGCTGCACCGTGACCGTTCCGTCGGCCGCGAGGCGCAGCTGGTCGTAGCCCGCGCGGGCGGGCGAGGCGACGGCCGGGACGAAGACCCGCGCGGCGCCGTCGTGGGTGGTGGTGAGCCCGAGGTGGTCGGCCGCCCAGGTCGCGTCGGCGGGCCAGTCGAGCGCGCCCACGACGCCGTGGGCGGTGACCGTGAGCGAGGCGTCGAGGGGGTCGGTGCCGTAGCCCACGTCGGGCGTCACGGAGGGCGCGGTGAGCACGCGCAGCGCGGCGGTGGTGAGGGTGACGCCGGGCGCGACCTCGCCGGTGCAGGTCTCGGTCACGACGCGGCGCGCGCGGGCGAGCACGTCGCGCGGCACGGGCCACGACTGCGACTCCTCGGTGGTCATGCGCGGCGCGGGTTCGAGCGTGCGGGCCTGCTTCAACACCAGGCGCGCGGGCCGGGCGGCGCCCTCGCGCACCGCGGGCCAGCCCGCGAGCATGTCGTGGAACTCGAAGTCGATGGTGATCGTGCGGGCGCGGCGCGCCGGGGGCCGCGGGGCGTTCTCGCGCTCGAGCCAGCGGCGGGTGACCGCGCCGGTGTCGGCGAAGAGCCGGCGCAGCACCTCGTCGGAGAGCAGGTCGCGGTCGGGCGCCCCGGAGGCGCGGCGCACGCGCACGACGCGCAGGGCGTCGCCGCCGCGGGCGCGCAGCACGCGCACCACCTCGGGGAGGATGGTCGGGTCGGGGTTGGCCACGCTGCCGTCGCCGACCTGCACGTTGACCTCGAGGCTCTCGGCGTCGGCGGAGTTGGGCGGCTGCGCGGTGAAGGTGCAGACGCCCGTCGCGCGCTCGAGCTCGTCGTCGAAGCGCGGGTGCGAGAGCACCGCCATGGCGGCCGAGAGGTGGTCGATGCGCTCGGCGCGCCGCTCCTCGAAGGCCTCGAAGGACCAGAACGATCCCCACACCCGCACGATGGCGCGTTCGACGGTCTTGTCGCGGTCGGAGGCGCGCGGCTGCGCGGCGGCGTCGATGAAGCCGGTGAAGGACTCGTAGAGCCCGGCGCCGTTGAAGCCCTCGATGTCCTCGACGTTCGACGACGAGCGGAAGCGGATGCCCTGCGTGGGCGCCAGCGCGGCGAAGGCGCTGCGCAGGGCGCGGTCGATCTCGGCGAGCGTGGCCGGCGCGATGGGCGTCGCTTCGACCGCGCCGCGCACGCCGCCCCCGCGGGCGAGCGAGCCCAGCGCGTCGGTGTTGGGGTGGTCGCGCAGGAAGGCGTCGAGCCAGGCGATCTCGGCCGGCTGCGGGGTGCGCGCGCGGTAGGCCGCGTCGCCTTCGAGCACCACGCGGCGCACGCGGGCGTCGTTGACGAAGCCCTCGGCGGCGAGCGCGGCGGCGATGCGTTCGCGCAGCGGCGCGAGGTGCTCGACGTAGGCGCGCACGGTGATCGCCTGCGGCGCGTCGGGGCGCACCAGCGCGGGCTCGTGGAGCAGCGCGATCATCCCGGCGTTCTTGCCGCCGATGGTCGAGGCGAGCGCGGCGGTGTCTTCGAGGGCGCGGCCCTCCAGCGGGATCACGTAGGGCATCGCGTCGATGGGCGGCGTGGAGACGACGCGCACGGGGCGCTCGACGAGCGAGAGGTAGCGGCGGTACTGCGCGTCGGTGATGGGCGCGACGACGGCGCGGCCGGGGGCCTCGGCGAAGAGCAGCACCGGGGCGTAGCCGCGCTCGAGCTGGTGGAGCATGGCGTCGTCGAGCACGCCGGCGATGTGGACGTTGGGGATGCCGCGGTTGCGGGCCAGCAGGTTGATGTGCGCGAGCGGGGTCTGCGGCGCGGCGGTGATGAGGCCCGCGAGGTTGGGCAGGTAGTCGGGCGTGGCCTCCATGATGACGATGTCGGTCGGGGCGATCGACCCGTACGACTGGCCCTGGCGCACGATGCGCAGCGGCCCGGCGGCGATGCCGTCGCTGTAGACCTCGCGCGCGCCCGGCACGACGATGTCGCGGTAGCGCAGGATGCGGTCCCAGTAGGGGAGGCGGTCGGCCTCCATGCGGGCGGCGAGGGTCTCCTGCTCGGGCGAGCGCACGAGGAAGCGCAGCTCGGCGGCGATGGCGGGCGGCAGGCGCGCGCGCAGGGCCTCGAAGAAGACCACGAGCTCGGGGTGCCAGAGCTGGTCGCTGTATTCGAGCTCGAAGGCCCAGCGCTCGGGGTTGCCCCCGCGCGGGGGCACGCGGATGAGCGTGGCGAGGCCGTAGCGCCGCGCGGCGCCGAAGGAGTAGTCGTAGAAGCGGTTGGAGTAGAGCCGGCTGCCGTAGAACGCGAGGTCGAGCGGGAGCACCGGCTGCGTCTGCGCCCACGCGGTGATGGCCGCGACGGAGTCGAAGTGCAGGCCCCGCACGGGCTCGACGAAGTCGCCCGGCACGCTCGCCCCGTTGAGCAGGCGGAACCAGTACCACTCGTCGTGCAAGGCGTAGAAATGGCTGTCGTAGAAGCGCCCGCCGCGGTTGGTGGGGTCGCCGAAGGCCGTGACGAGAAACTTCGCGGTCGAGAGCCCGTAGGCCTCGACGGCGATGCGCTCGAAGTCGGCCACCGTGGCGAGGCGGTCGACGGTGTGGTCGGCGAAGTCGGGCATCACCACGGCGTCGGTCGCCGCGTCGCCGCCCCCGTCCGAGCGCGGCGGCAGCGGGTCGTCGCCGCAGCCTGCCAGGGCGGCGACCGCGAGCGTCGCGGCGATGAAGGGGGCGATGCGACGCGGGCGGTTGGGGTGCATGGCGGAGGCCCAGTGTCTCAAGGCGCGTGCCACGCGTCTCGCCCTGCAAGCCGGGGCGGGGCGCGATCTCGGGGCGTGCCAGAGTGTGTCGCGAGCCTCAGCCCGCCCGGCGGCGCCACCAGTCGACGGTGTCGACGAGGCCCGACTCCAGGGTGAAGGCCGGGGCCCAGTCGGTCTCGGCGCGCAGCTTCGCGTTGTCGGCGCACACGAAGTGGGGCTCGCCCGCCTTCGCTTCGAGCGCGCCGAGGCGCAGCAGATCGGGGCGGCCGATGATCGCGCCGAGCCGCGTGACCACCTCGCGCACCGTCACCGGCTCGCCCGACCCGACGTTGACGGGCCCCTGGACCCCCGAGCGCAGCACCGCGACGAGGCCTCCGGCCACGTCGGCCACGTGCAGGAAGTCGCGCACCTGGAGCCCCGCGCTGCACGGCGCTTCGCGGCCGTCGAGCAGGGCGCGCGTGACCGACGAGACGAGGCGGCGCGGGTCTTCCCACGGGCCGTACAGGTAGAAGAGCCGCGCCCAGGCGACCTCCATGCCCGTGAGCAGTCCGAACTGGGCGAGCGAGTGCGAGAGCGCCAGCTTGCAGGCCGAGTAGAGGTAGGTCGGCGCGGTGGGCGTGCGCTCGGAGAGGTAGCCGTAGCTCGGGTCGTACTCGGCGTTGGTGCCGACCCCGACGAAGCGGCGGCAGCCGTGGTCGGCCAGGGCCTCGGCCAGGCGGTGCGTGGACTCGACCAGGCGGAGGTTCTCCCGGGAGTGGAGGTACTTGCCGGGCTCGGCGTTCCAGGCCGGGTGGAGGCAGGCCTCGGGGCGGGTCTCGGCGACCATCGCGGCGACCCCGGGCGCGTCGGCGAGGTCGAGGGTGCGCACCTCCAGCGAAGCGAGCACGTCGTCGAGGCGCGCCGTCGACTCGCCGGGGCGCAGCATCGCGACGACGTGGTGGCCGCCGGCGACGAGCTGGCGCGCGGCCTGCGAGCCGATGAAACCCCCGGCGCCGGTGAGCAGGACCTTCATCGGGCGAAGTCCGGCAGCGCGCGGTCGCGCTCGTTGAGCACGGGGTCGGTCACGGGCCACGCGATGGCGAAGGCCGGGTCGTTCCAGCGCACGGCGGCCTGGTGGCCGGGCACGTAGGCGACCGAGATCTGGTAGTTCACCAGGGTGTCGTCTTCGAGGGTGACCATGCCGTGCGCGCAGCCCGGCGGAACATACAAGGCCCGGTAATTCTCGGGCGATAGTTCGACGCCGTACCACTGGCAGAAGGTGGGCGACGTCGGGCGCAGGTCGAGGGCGACGTCCCAGATGCGGCCGCGGGGGCAGCTCACAAGCTTGGCCTCCTCGTGGGGCGCCGTCTGGAAGTGCATCCCGCGCAGCGTGTGGCGGCGCTGGTTGAAGGACACGCTGCACTGCGCGAGCTGGTGGTGCAGGCCCCGCTCGCGAAACTCGCGCTCGCACCAGGTGCGCGCGAAGAAGCCACGCTCGTCTTCGAGGCGGTCGAGGTCGACCACCCACGCGCCGGCGATGGGGGTCGCGGTGAACCTCACAGGATGCGCACCTGCGGCACCGGCACGATGAAGCGGCCGCCCGCGTCGAGGTAGTCCTTCTGCTGGGCGAGGATCTCGTCGGCGAAGTTCCAGGTGAGGAGCAGGGCGTAGTCGGGGCGGAGGGTGGCGAGGGCCTCGGGGGCGCGGATGGGGATGTGCGTGCCGGCGGTGTAGAGCCCCTGCTTGTGGGGCGAGCGGTCGACCACGAAGTCGAGCACGTCGCTCCCGATGCCGAAGGCGTTGAGCAGCGTGCTGCCCTTGGCGCTCGCGCCGTACGCGGCGATGGTGCGCCCGGCCGCCTTGAGGTCGCGCAGCACGCCCGTGAGCACGCCGCGCAGGCGGTGCACCCGGCGCGCGAAGGCCTCGTAGTAGGCGAGGCCGTCGACGCCCTCGCGGCGCTCCTCGGCGAGCATCGCCGTCACGGTCTCGTCGGGCTGCGCCGTGTCGTGCGTCGCGAAGATGCGCAGCGAGCCGCCGTGGATGGGCACCCGCTCGACGTGCGCGATGACCAGCCCGTTGCGGCGGAAGAGCCGGTCGAGCGCCGTCAGCGAGTAGTAGCAGAGGTGCTCGTGGTAGATCGTGTCGAACTCGCAGCCCTCGACCATGTCGCGCACGTAGGGGGCCTCGAAGAGCGCCACGCCGTCGTCGGCGAGGAGGGTCTTGAAGCCGCGCACGAAGCCGTTGAGGTCGGGCACGTGGGCGAGCACGTTGTTGGCGTGCATCACGGCGGCGCGCCTGCCCTCGGCGCGGAGCGTCTGCGCGATGGCGTCGCCGAAGAACTCGGTGATCGTGGGGATGCCGTGCTCCTCGACGGCGACCTTGGCGACGTTGACGGCGGGCTCGACGCCGAGCACCTGCACGCCGGCGCGCTTGTAGAACTTGAGCAGGTAGCCGTCGTTGCTGGCGACCTCGACGACGAGGGCGTCGGGGCCGAGCTTGCGCTCGCGAATCATGCGCGCGGCCAGCGTCTCGGCGTGCTGGAGCATGGTGTCGGAGTAGGACGAGAAATAGAGGTAGTCGCGGAAGAGGTCTTCGGGCGGCACCGACGCGGTGATCTGCACGAGGGAGCAGTCGGCGCACCACGCGAGCTCGAGCGGGAAGACCGGGTCGACGTGGGCGAGCGCCGACTCGGGCACGAGCGAGTTGGCGAGGGGGGTGTTGCCGAGGTCGAGCACCGGCGTGAGGCGGCCGCCCTGGCAGGACCAGCAGCGGAAGGAGCGAGCGTCAGTCATGGGCGGAGTACCTGTGGGAGTAAACGTTGGGGGCGCCGGGCGCCGGTCAGTCGGTCCAGGACTTCCACGGCGCGGCGCCGGAGGCCCAGAGGTGGTTGAGCACGGTGTACTCGCGCAGGGTGTCCATGGGCTGCCAGAACCCGTGGTGCTCGTAGGCGACGAGCTCGCCGGCGGCCGCGAGCCCCTGCAGCGGCTCGACCTCGAGCACGAGGCCGGGGTTGTTCTCGGGGAGGTACTCCCAGACGCGCTTCGCGTCGAAGACCATGAAGCCGCCGTTGATGAAGCCGAGCGTCGTCTGCGGCTTCTCGTTGAACTCCTTCACCAGCCCGTCGCGGATGCCCAGCTCGCCGAAGCGCCCCGGCGGGTGCACCGCGGTCACGGTGGCGACCTTGCCGTGCGCGCGGTGGAAGGCCACCAGCTTCGCGATGTCGACGTCGGAGACCCCGTCGCCGTAGGTCACCATGAAGAGGTCGTCGCCCCCGACGTAGCGCCGCAGCGCGGCCACCCGCGCCCCCGTCATCGTGGCCTCGCCGGTCTCGGCGAGGGTGACGTTCCAGTCCTCGCCGCCGCGGCGCTGGAGCACCTCGACGGCGTCGTTGCGGCCCAGCGACACCCGCAGGTCGGCCGTCATCGAGCGGTAGTTGAGGAAGTACTCCTTGATGAGCCAGCCCTTGAAGCCGAGCGCGAGCACGAAGTCGTTGAAGCCGTGCGCCGCGTACGACTTCATGATGTGCCACACCATCGGCCGGTCGCCGATGGGCAGCAGCGGCTTCGGCAGCAGCTCGTTGGCGTCGCGGATGCGGGTGCCCTGGCCCCCGCACAAGATGATCACCTTCATGGGTTTCGCTCTCGGCTCCTGCTGTGGGCTGTGACGCTCCGTGGCGCGCCGCCGCGCCCGGATTCATCGGGCGCGGACAATGCCCGACGACGCGCGGCAGTCAATGGGCGCGGCCCCGCGCCGCGAGCGCCCGCGCCCGGGCGCGCAGCTCGCCGTCGGTGGCCAGGCCGAGCCCC
>JAQBQI010000531.1 GCA_028287085.1 Myxococcaceae bacterium | reverse complement strand
GCTGTCGAAGAGCACCGTCGCGGCCTCCGCCGCGGGGCGCCGCGGGTCGACCGCGAAGAGCTTGCCCTCGGGCCCCGTCGCGCAGAGCAGCACGCGGCGGCGCGCGTCCCAGAGCACGCTCCACACGTGCTGCGCGCCCGGCAGCTCGGCCACCAGCACCGGCGGCTGCAGCGCCTCGCCCCGCGGCGGAACCAGCCGGTACACCCGCCCGTCGGGGATGGTCGCCGCGTACACCGCGCCGTCGTCGCCCTGCGTGAGCGCGGTCACCACCACCGCGCCGGTCTCGGCGTAGCGCGTCGCGCGGCCGTTCTCGACGCGGTACACGCGCCCCTCGACGCCGGTGCCCGCGAGCACCGCGCCGTCGGGCAGCTCGAGCAGCGACCACACGCTGCCCACCGGCTCCGGCGGCGCGACGCGCGCGACCTCCTCGCCGCGCACCACCGTGCCGTCGCTGGTGACGGCCACGCGGTCGAGCACGCCGGCCGACAGCTCGCTCATCGTGTCGAGCGTCGTCGAGCGCGTCGAGACGCTCTCGCCCTCCAGCGCGAAGGCCATCACCGTCCCCGCCGCGAGCCCCGCGAACGCGAGCCACACCCTCCTCGTCACAGCCTCACCTCGCGCACGCGCAGCCTCACCCGATCACGCCCCAGAACCACCCGGCCCACCGGCACCACCGTGCGGCGGTAGCTCTGGAAGGGGTCGCCGCTCTCCGTGCTCGCCGACGGCCGCAGCGCGTCCAGCGCCGAGTTCGGCAGGTTGGGGATCACCCGCCCGTGCAGCGTCACGCCCTGCGACGGCATCCGCACGCTGACCACGAGGGCGTCGCCGGGGTAGCGCGTCGCCACGTTGCGGATCAGGTCGTCGAGCGTCTCCGGCTCGGCCAGGTCGGGCACCACCTCGGTGCCGCCCGCCACCTCGATGTCGAGTTCGCGCCCCGCCAGCTCGCGCGGAACCTCCACCCGTACGGTGCGCCGTTCGGGGCCGGCGCCATAGCGTCCGAGCACCACGCTGAGCTCGACCGCGCCGCCCGGGTCGACCTCGGCGACGTCGGCCGACACCGAGCGAACGTAGGAGAAATCGCGCTGCCAGCGCAGCGTCAGGTCGACCTCGATGCGGTCGACCGGCACCGAGCCGAAGGCGTTGTCGACGAGGCGCGTCAGCAGGTCGAGCCCGCCCGGCGCGGGCAGCGAGCGCACGCCCTCGGCGCCCGCCCCGTGCTCGGTGAACTCCACCGGCCCGCGGCCCCGCAGGAAGACCCGCGACTGCACCGTCCACGCGGCGTCGGCCATGTCGCTGACGGTGTCCTCGAGGGCCGACTCGACCACGCTCGCGGCGAGGCGCGCGGCCATCGGGCGCTGGGCGGCGAGGGTGACGTTCCAGTCGGTGTGGGGCGCGCCGTCGACGCCGTGGATGCTCACGCGCATCGGGATGGTCGGCGCGGTCGCGCGCGGGTCGACCACCACCGCCGAGCCGCGGTCGTT
The DNA here is from genome assembly GCA_028287085.1 of Myxococcaceae bacterium. Taxonomy (GTDB): domain Bacteria; phylum Myxococcota_A; class Polyangia; order Polyangiales; genus SCUS01. The sequence goes on along the minus strand of JAQBQI010000531.1, from coordinate 1,556 downwards.
GATGAGCGCCCCCATCGCCCGCACCGGCTCGGAGATCTTGAACGAGCGCCGCTCGCTCGCGAGGATCCACATGACCCGCGCGATGGTGGCGGGGAAGGAGGTCTCGCCGAGGCCCATCATCGGGTGCCCGAACGCGAGCACGCCCTCCGGGGTGACGAGCGTGACGGTGCCCGTGATGTTGCCCGAGATGTCGCCCTGCACCATGCGCACGCCGACGGCGCCGCCGTTCTCGAAGCGGGCGGGCGCGTCGTCGGGGGGCCGCGCCGCGCCGCCGCCGCCGGCGCCCTGGAGGGGGACGATGCCGAAGGGCGCGAGCGACTCGGCGAGGTGCTGCGTCGCGCGCTCGCCCATGCCGGTGATCGCCATCGGCGTCATCGCGGGCACGAGCGAGCCGTAGGCGGTGGCGACGGGCGCGCGGTGCGCGAGGGCGCTCTGCGAGAGCGACTCCCAGCGGGCGCGCGGCGCGCTGATGGGCGTCGGCGCGATGTCGAAGGGGATGCCGCTGCCGGGGATGACCCCGGAGGGCGTGCGCCGCGGGCGGCGCAGCTCGGCGAGCATGGAGGCGATGGGCGTGACGCCGGCCACCGGGTCGCGGCCGAACTCCCAGCCGTAGGCGTAGGCGCCGATGAGCTTGCCCTCGATGAAGATGGGCGAGCCCGACATGCCGCCGACCGTGCCCGCGTGCTCCAGCGTCGGGTGCGTCGGGCGGATCAGGATGAGGTCCATGTGCGGGCGGAAGTTGTGGATGGTGTCGAGCACCTCGACGTCGAAGCGCTCAGGGCGCGTGCCGCGGAAGACGGTGAGTCCGTAGCCGCGCATGCCGGGGCGCACGTCGTCGACGGCCATCGTCTCGATGCCCCCCGCGGCGGGGCGCGGGACCTGCGCCAGCAGCGCCCCCGCGGCCACCAGAACGCTCGCGACGCACGCCGCCGCTGCCGAGAGGTTACGCACTCCGATGACTCCTATGGCCCGATGCCGTAGCCGATGTCGAGCCCGAGAAAGCCGCCGAGCGCGGAGCCGTCGCCGGTGACGTGGCCGCAGGGCGACTCGCCGAAGGGCGACGCCGAGGTGGCCGCGCACTCGACGCGCTGGCCGTCGGCGGCGGCGCGCAGGTCGGCGCGGTTGACGATCCAGCGGAGGCCGGCGGTGAGGCGCAGGGCGAAGTGGTCGCCGAGGCGCCACTCGTGGCTGGTGCCGAGGTCGAGCGAGAGGGTCGCGACGTGGGCCACGCGCGACGGCCCGGCGGGCGTGTCGCAGTGGCCGGTGCAGGTGAGCTGCACGCCCGAGAGGTTGAGGCCCGGGCCGACGAAGAAGCCGACGGCGTAGATCGACGGCGCCGCCAGCGGCACGCGCGCGTGGGCGTGCAGCAGGAAGCCCGGCCCGTAGCCGCTGGGCCCGCCGCCCGCGAGCTCGAGGCCGAACCAGCGCTGCGGGAAGTACCGCATCGAGAGCGAGACGACGCCCACCGGCGAGCCCGCGCCGAGTCCCACGGCGAGGGTGAAGGGCCGGCGCTCCCACACCGACGGCGGCGCCGGGGTGCCCGCGCCCGCCCACTC
>JAQBQI010000528.1 GCA_028287085.1 Myxococcaceae bacterium | reverse complement strand
GGCCACCGGCGCGCCGTCGCGGCCGATGAGCTGCAACCCGATGGTGTGCGGCCCGTCGGGCAGGTTCTCGATGTAGTACGGAACCCACGCGGGCAGGTCGTCCATGGCGTGGCCGTCGACGGTGGGGCGCACGCGGATGCCCTGCGCGCCGAGGTCGGCCGCGGGCACGTTGGTGAGGTAGAAGTCGAGCAGGATGCGGTCGGCCTCGGCGCCGTTCACCTCGCCCTTGGGGCGCGAGTACGTGAGCAGCGGCGAGCGCGGGTTGAAGCCGAAGTTCTGCGCGGCGCTGCCGACGTGGAAGGTCACCATGGCGAAGGCGCCGGGGGAGTCCTTCACGGTCTCGTGGGTCTCCCAGCCCGGGAAGGCCCGCAGCACGTGGGTGCCGGGCGAGAGGTGCTCGAGCACGACGGGCTGCCGCGGGTCGTCGACGCGGCGGTAGGGCTCGTTGTCGAGCACGAGGTGGATGTGCCGGTGGTCGGCGGCGTCGGTCGGGTTGCGCCAGTTGGTGACGTTGAGGCGCACCTCGAGGCGGTCTTCGCGGACGGTCACGCCGTTGCGCGGCGCGGTGAAGGCCACGCGCGGCGCCGGGGTCGGCGTCGGGCGGCGCTCGCCGGCGGTGATGCGCACGGGCTCCGGCGCGGGCGGCGGCGGCGGCGGGGTCATCGCCATCGCGGCGTCGGCGGGGTCGTTGCTCATCGACGACACGCCGGCGTCGACCGGCATCGGGTCGTTGGCGTTCATCGCGGTGTTCGCGGGCGGCGTCGAGCTGCTGCAGCCGGCCAGGAGCGCGAGCACGACAGGAATGATCGGGTGTTTCATCATCGGGTGGGGTCTCCGTCTTCGCGGCAGTGCGTTGCGCTCGCCGCGGTGCGCGTCAAGGGCGCCGGAGTATCGGCGGGCGCGCCGCGGGTGACTACACCGGGCTGAAGGGGTCGACGTCGGGCAGGCCCTCGCCCGCGAAGGTCTCGACCCCGCCCACCTGGGCGTCGGCGTACTGGCGGTCGTCCATGTCCATCGCGAGGTTCTCGAAGCGGGTGAGCTCGCGCACGAAGCGCAGCCGCACCGTGTCGGTGGGGCCGTTGCGCTGCTTGGCGATGATCACCTCGGCGATGCCGCGGTCTTCGGTGTCGCGGTTGTAGACCTCGTCGCGGTAGATGAACATCACCACGTCGGCGTCCTGCTCGATGGCGCCCGACTCGCGGAGGTCGGCGAGCATCGGGCGCTTCTCCTTGCCGGGCCGCGTCTCGGCCGCGCGGTTGAGCTGCGACAGCGCGATGATCGGCACGTCGAGCTCCTTGGCCAGCGCCTTGAGCCCGCGGCTGATCTCCGAGATCTCGCGCTCGCGCGACTCCATCTTCTCGCGGCTCGCCTTCATCAGCTGGAGGTAGTCGATGCAGATGAGCGACAGGTCGCGCTCGGCCTTCATCTTGCGCGCCTTCGAGCGCAGCTCGACCAGCGTGAGGTCGCCCGAGTCGTCGATGTAGATCGGCAGGCTGTGCAGCCGGTTGGCCGCCGCCGTGAGCGAGGTGAGGTCGTCCTGCGTGAGCAGGTTGGTGCGCAGCTTCGACTGGTCGACGCGCGCCTCGCTGCACATGAGACGGTTGGCCAGCTCGACGCGCGGCATCTCCAGCGAGAAGAAGAGCACCGGCTTGCCCGTCGCCATCGCCGCGTTCGCGACGATGCACATCACCAGCGAGGTCTTCCCCATCGCGGGGCGCGCCGCGATGATGATCATCTGCCCGCCGTGCATGCCCGCGGTGAGCTTGTCGAGGTCGCGGAAGCCCGTGGCGGTGCCGCTGATGGCCGCGCCGTTCTCGAGCACGCGCTCGATGCGCTCGAAGGCCTCGAGGATCGCCTGCTCCAGCGGCACCAGCGTGCTCTTGGCGCGCTTCTGCGAGACCTCGAAGACCTTGGCCGCCGCGAAGTCGAGGAAGGCCTCGGCGTTGCCGCGCTCGCCGTAGCCGCGCGCCACGATCTCGTGGGCCACCTCGATCATGCGGCGCACGCCCGCGAGATCGGCCACGATGCGCCCGTGCGACTCGACGTGCGCCGTCGTCGCGATGGCGTCGGTGAGCTCGCCCAGGTACTGCGCGCCGCCCACCGTGTTGAGCCGCTCGCGCGCCCGCAACTCCGCGGCGAGCGTGACGACGTCGACGGGCTCCTTGCGCGACGCCAGCGCCAGGATGGCCTCGTACAAGACCCCGTGCGCGGGGTGGTAGAAGTCCGCCGCGGCGAGGATCGACTCCACCAGGCTCAGCGCCCCGTTGTCGAGCAGGATGGTGCCCAGCACCGCGCGCTCGGCCTCGAGGTCGTGCGGGGGCACGCGCCCCTGCGCCGCCGCCGCCGCCGAGAGCGCCGCCGCCGCGTGCACCAGCGCCTCCTTCGCGTCCTTCGCCTCGTAGCGCTTCTTGCCTTCGTAACCCATGGACCCGAAGGCCATGCCACGCCGCCCCGCGCGCGGTGGAGTTCCTGGCAACGCATTGCCGGTCGCGGCGGGCGTTGGTGCTAGCGTCGCGCGGCGATCCGGCGCCGATGAGCACTCCCCCCTCCGCGTACGAGACCCTGCTCCTGCGCCGCGGCATCGACCCCGGCGCGCTGCGCGTCGACGAGCGCGGCACCCTCGCCGCGACGCCCCCGCCGATGGCGCCGCGCCTGAGCCTGCCGCTGCTGCGCACCGAGGCGAGCGCCGAGGGGCCCGCCGACGTGCGCATGCACGCGCTGCTCGGCGAGGGCGGCATGGGGCGCGTGTTCGCCGCCGAGCAGGTGGCCCTCGGCCGCGAGGTCGCCGTGAAGGTGCTGCGCGACGCGGGCGAAGAAGACGCCACCGACGCCCTCCTGCGCGAGGCCCTCATCGCGGCGCGGCTCGAGCATCCCAACGTGGTGCCGGTGTACCTGCTCGGGCGCTCGCCCGCGGGCGAGCCGCTCTTCGTGATGCGGCGCATCGAGGGGGTGCCGTGGTCGGCCGTGCTGCGCGACCCGGCCGCGGCGCCGGGCATGTTCGCCGGGGCGGGCGACCCGCTGGAGTTCCACCTCGGGGTCTTCCTCGAGGTCTGCGGGGCGGTGCAGTTCGCGCACTCGCGGGGCATCCTGCACCGCGACCTCAAGCCCGACAACGTGATGCTCGGCGCCTACCGCGAGGTCTACGTGGTCGACTGGGGCATCGCGGTGAGCCTGCGCGACGACCCCTCGCTGCCCGCCGCCTCCGAGGCGCGGCAGGTCTCCGGCACCCCCGGGTACATGGCCCCGGAGATGGCCGACCCGCTGGGGCTCAGCCTCTCCGAGCGCACCGACGTGTACCTGCTCGGCGCCGTGCTGCACCACGTGCTCACGGGCGCCGCCCCGCACGCGGGCGCGACGCTGCTGCAACAGCTCGCGCACGCCTACGAGTCGCCCGCGCCGGCCTACGCGGGCGACGTCCCCGAGGAGTTCGCGCAGGTCTGCGCCCGCGCGATGGCGCGCGACCCGGCGGCGCGCTTCGCCTCGGTCGACGAGCTGCGCCGCGCGGTGCAGGACGGCCTGCGCCACCGCAGCGCGTGGGCCCTCTCCGAGGAGGCCGACCGCAGCGCCCGCGCCCTGCGCGACGAGCTCGGGCGCGCGGGCGGCGCGCGCGAAGGCGAGGCGGCCGCGCGGGCCCGGGTGCTCTTCTCCGAGGCGCGCTTCGGCTACCGCCAGGCGCTC
>JAQBQI010000505.1 GCA_028287085.1 Myxococcaceae bacterium | reverse complement strand
CGGCGGTGGGCGACGAGGTGCGCCGGCGCTGGCCGGAGGGACCCTGGTGCCTCGAGCTGCAACGGCAGGACGCGCTCTGGGTCGAGTGGCGCAGCGGCGCTTCGCGGCGGGTCATACCCGATCGGGTATACGGCGCGGCGCCCGCGGCCCCGGACGAGCGGGCGCGGCGCTGCGTGGGCGCGCGGGGCGCGGTCACGAGCAGCCGGGAGTTGGAGGAGGCGTTGGGGGCGGTGGGGTTCAGGCCGGCGCGACGGCGCGGGCCCTGGGCGCTGCTCGAACGCTGATTAGTTGCCGAAGACCTGCACGCCGAACTCGCCCGTGCCGGCGTACATCGTGACTTCGAGGCGGTACTGCCCCGCCGCGGTGGGGCAGAGCTGGCGCTGGAGGCCGATGACGGGGAAGTTGTCGGTGGCGATGTCCTGGTCGACGACCGCGCTCGGGGCGCCGCTCGGGTCGGCCGGGGCGTAGAGCTTGAGGTCGAGGTCGCTGACCGAGGGGGCGCCCACGCCGATGATCTTGTAACAGTGCCCGGGGAGCATGTTGACGGCGTAGTTCTGGGTTCCGCTCGTCTCGAGCGAGCCGCGGGCGATGGGGAGCACGGGGCTCATGCCGGCCGCGAACTGCGCCTGCCGCATGGTCATCTGGGTCTGGATGAAGTCGCCGTTGGCGGGCATGTTGGGCTGCGCCTGGATGGGCTGCATGCCGGGCTGCGTCGGCATCGACGGCTGCGTCGGAATCGACGGCTGCGTCGGAATCGACGGCTGCATTCCGGGCTGGAGCGCGGGCTGCTGCACCGGCGCGGTGATGGTCGGCGCGGTCGTCGTCGGCGCGGGCGTGTTGTTGTCGTTGTTACGCGTGCGGCTGCGACAGTTGTACGAGACCAGCACGCTTGCGATCGCCACGCCACGCAGGATCCACTTCGAGTTCATCTGACTTCCTCCTCTGGACTTCGGACCTGATCGACCGCGGCGGTGGTCGCCCGCCGTCACCCTGTTCGGGGCGCGCAATGAGTAAGCCCTCCGGGGGTCTAGCGTCCAGCCTGCAGCGCGCCGGGCGGGGGCTCGTGGGTGAGCACCAGCGCGCCGAGCGGCGGCAGGCGCAGCGTGACCGACTGCGGGTGCCCGTGGCTCGGCACCGGGGAGGTCTCGACGCCTCCGGCGTTGCCCACGTCGCTGCCGCCGTAGGCCGCCGCGTCGGTGTTCACGGCCTCGCGCCAGCGGCCCGCGAGCGGCACGCCCAGCCGGTACGCCTCGCGCACCACGGGCGTCGCGTTGAGCACGCAGAGCACCACGGCGTCGCCCACGCGACCGCGGCGCACGAAGGAGTAGACGCTGCGGGCCTGGTCGTCGGGGTCGACCCAGCGGAAGCCCTCCTCGGCGTCGTCGAGGCGCCAGAGCGACGGCGACCCGCGGTAGAGCGCGTTGAGGTCGCCGAGCAGCGACGAGACCCCGCGGTGCAGCGGGTCGTCGAGCAGCGACCAGTCGAGTCCGCGCGCCTCGCTCCACTCCGTCGGCGCCGCGAGCTCGGCGCCCATGAAGAGCAGCTTGCGGCCGGGGTGGCACCACATCCACGCGTAGAGCGCGCGCAGGTTGGCGAAGCGCTGCCAGCGGTCGCCGGGCATCTTCTCCAGCAGGGAGCGCTTCCCGTGCACGACCTCGTCGTGGGACAGCGGCAGGACGAAGTGCTCGCGGAAGGCGTAGGTGAGCCCGAAGGTCAGCCCGTGGTGGTGGTGCCGGCGGTGCACGGGGTCGCGCGCGAAGTACGCGAGGGTGTCGTGCATCCAGCCCATGTTCCATTTGAAGGTGAAGCCGAGGCCGCCGTGGTGGGAGGGGCGCGTCACGTCGGGCCACGCGGTGCTCTCCTCGGCGATCACCGCGACGCCCGGAAACTCCCCGTGCAGCAGGGTGTTGAGCTCCTGGAGCAGCGAGACGGCCTCGAGGTTCTCGCGCCCGCCCTGCGCGTTGGGCACCCACGCGCCGTCGTCGCGCGAGTAGTCGAGGTAGAGCATCGAGGCGACGGCGTCGACGCGCAGGCCGTCGAGGTGGAAGTCGGCGACCCACGCGCGGGCGCTGGCGAGGAGGAAGTTGCGCACCTCGCGGCGGCCGAAGTTGAAGACCAGGGTGCCCCAGTCGGGGTGCTCGCCCTGGCGGGGGTCGAGGTGCTCGTAGAGCGCGGTGCCGTCGAAGCGGCCGAGCGCGAAGGTGTCCTTGGGGAAGTGCGCGGGCACCCAGTCGACGAGGACGCCGACGCCGCGCTGGTGGAGGTGGTCGACGAAGGCGCGGAAGTCGTCGGGGTCGCCGAAGCGCGACGTCGGCGCGAAGTACCCGGTGACCTGGTAGCCCCACGAGGCGTCGTAGGGGTGCTCGCCCACGGGCATGAGCTCGACGTGGGTGAAGCCGAGCGCGACGACGTGGTCGGCGAGCAGCGGCGCGAGCTCGCGCCAGGTGAGCCAGCGGTCGCCCTCGGCGGCGGCGCGGCGCCACGAGCCGGCGTGCACCTCGTAGATGGACATCGGGCCCGACTGCGCCGAGTGCGCGGCGCGCTCGTCGATCCAGGCGTCGTCGCCCCAGGCGTGCGTCGAGGCGAAGACGACCGAGCTCTGGCCGGGGCGCAGCTCGGCGAAGGAGGCGTAGGGGTCGCTCTTGCGGAGCGCCTCGCCGCCGGGGGTCACGAGGTCGAACTGGTACTTCGCGCCGGCCGGGACGTCGGGGACGAAGATCTCCCAGAGCCCGAGGGCGCCGATGCGGCGGAGCGGGTGCGTGGCGGGGTCCCAGAGGTTCCAGTCGCCGACGACGGAGACGGCGCGGGCGTTGGGGGCCCACACCGCGAAGGACACGCCGGGGACGCCGTCGAGGGTCTGCGGGTGCGCGCCGAGGCGCTCGTGCAGCCGCCAGTGGCGGCCCTCGCCGAAGAGGTACTCGTCCACCTGACCGAGGGTGGGGAGGAAGTTCCAGGGCTCGCGGGTCGACCACGCGGCGTCGCCGAGGGCGGACTCGACGCGGTACGAGCCGGGCCCGACGGGCGCGCCCGTCCACGCGGCCCAGAGGCCCGCGGGGTGGATGCGCGCGAGCGGCAACGCGGTGCCGTCGGCGAGGCGCACCGCGACCGCGTCGGCGACGGGGCGCCACGCGCGCAGCACCGTGCCGCCGTCGACCGGGTGCGCGCCCAGCACGCGGTGCGGGTCGGCGTGGGAGCGGGCCGCGAGGTGGTCGACCTCGGCGTCGGAGATGCCGGACCAGAATCGCGCGGGGTCGTTCACGATCCGGAACGTTTCGTCGCGGCGGCCGCCGCTGGCAAGGGACTTCGCGTCGGCAGCGTCGCGGTCACCACGTGCACCCGCGCCGTCGCGGGGGCGCGCGCGAGCGTGGTGCCGTCG
>JAQBQI010000057.1 GCA_028287085.1 Myxococcaceae bacterium | reverse complement strand
GCCGTCGACGGCCCGCGGAGCGCGGTGATCCAGGGCGGCGGCGAGTCGCTGCGGGTGGGCAACTCGGCCTACCTGGTCTTCGACGGCTTCGAGGTGCGCAACGCGGGCGACAACGTCGTGCACATCGACAACTCGCACCACGTCACGCTGCGCAACCTCTACGCCCACGACGCCGGCACCAACGGCGACGTCGTGAAGGTCAACCAGTCGCACCACATGACCATCGAGCGCTCGGAGTTCGCGCGCCCCGGGCCCCGCGTCAACGACGTGAACCCCTACCAGGAGTGCCTCGACTTCGTCGACGTCGACGACAGCGTCATCCGCGACAACTTCATCCACGACGGCGGCTCGATGCTGATGTTCGTGAAGGGCGGCTCGCGCAACACGGTCATCGAGCGCAACGTCATGACCGGGCAGCGCGAGGGCGCGAGCGACCCCATCGTGGGCCTCGGCGGACCCACCGACATCGACCTGCTCGGCGGCGAGCAGTTCGAGGCGATCAACATCGTGCTGCGCAACAACGTGATCGTCGGCGGCGTCACCGGCGCGATCGCCGTGTACGACGCGCAGGGCGCCTACATCGCCAACAACCTCCTGCTCAACAACGACCGGGTGCTGATCGAGTTCCGCGCGGGCAACGGGCCGGCGGGGCGCTCGGAGAACGTGCAGGTGGTCAACAACCTCATGGTCGACACGCGCGGCCGCATGCCGGCCACGCTGCGCCTGTCTAGCCACGGCCTCACCGGCCTCGTCTCCTCCTACAACGCCTGGTGGAACAACGGCGCCGCCATCCCCACCACCTCGCTGCTGAACCTCACGGCGCAGGTCGGCCACCTCGCGTCCAACCCCCTCGTCGGCGTCCCCGCGGCCGGGGCGGCGCGCGACGCCGTCCTCGCGGCCGTGCGCCCCGCGGCCGGCTCGCCCGCCGCCGCGTCGGGCGGCGACACCACCGCGTCGCCCTTCGGCGTCACCGTCGACATCCAGCAGCTCGCGCGCGGCACGAGGCGCGACCGCGGTCCCTTCATGCTGGGCGCGGCGGCACCGACGCCCACGCCCACGCCCACGCCCACGCCGACCCCCACGCCCACGCCGACCCCGACCCCGACGCCCACGCCCACGCCGACCCCCACGCCCACGCCCGCGCGGGTGACGTCGGTGAGCTACACGACGGGATCGACGGGCGTGGTCGGACGCGCGACGGTCATCACGGCGCGCAGCGCGGGCTCGTCGGCGCCGCGCTACCGCTTCACGGTGCGCAGCCCGTCGGGCGCCTCGACGCGCCCCTGCGGCGACTACGGCACCGCGACCACCTGCACCTTCTCTCCCAACGTCGCGGGCGCCTGGACGATCCAGGTGTGGGCGCGCGATGCCTCCTCGACGGCGCAGTACGAGGCGGCGTCCGAGCTCGCCTACGCGGTCGCGGCGCCCTCGACCTCGGGCGTCTGCCCGCACGAGGCCACCTGGCCCGACTACCGCAACGAGCCGCGCAACGCCGCGGGCTACATCCGCTGGTGCTGGCCGGGCGAGGCGTCCTGCTACTGCGACCGCGACAACGACTGCTACTCCACCCCCGGCTACGTCGGCTGCCGCTGACCCGTTGGCCCGCCGGTAACGGCGGGCTCGCCCCCTCCAACACCGGCGTAGACCACCTCGTTGCCCGGAGGGTCGACCCCAGGTGCAACGGTGGATCAAGGCCAGTGCGACGCTGCCAGCCGATCGGGCCTCTGGGCTGTTCGCGGACGGCCCATGACCAGAAGCGATGGCCTACCGCCCGGCTCGGGCCGACGGGCTGAAGCCCGCGGCAACGCTGGGATCGATGAGCCTGCCCCCGAAGTCCGCAAGCGGACTCCTCCCTGTCACCGGCAGCCATCGGTGCGACCACGAAGGAAGTCCGCTTGCGGACTTTCAGTGGCAGGCTCATCGATCCCAGCGTTGCCGCGGGCTTCAGCCCGACGGCACGAGCGGTGGTCGATGACCTCCGGACGACGACCGCCGGCGCTCCAGGCGCGGCAGTGGGCGGCACGGGTCGGGGTCGCCGGCCGACGGAAGAGGGTGGTACATCCGTTGGGGGTTGTTGGCGTTTGACGGACGCCCGATCGCCCCGAGCCGGAGTTCCCTCCCGCGATGAAGGACAAGAAATTCACCATCTCGGGCGTCACCGACCGGGCGGAGATCATGGAGACGCGCTTCCTCAACGTCGACCTCGACCTGCGCGCCGGGGGCGACCTCCGGGTGCTCGTGCACGCCCTCGCGCCGACGCTCTTCTTGATCAACCGGGCAGAAGGGCTGCTGACCTTCGAGCTGGGCGAGGAGATGGACTCCGCCGAGCGGGTGATGCGGGCGATGGTCGCCGCGGTGCGCGCGCTGCCGGCGCCCGCCCGCGCCCTCTGGGACGGTTGCGCGCGTCGCACGATGAACGTCGGCGTACAGGCCGGCGGCGGTCCGCGCCGGTGGGCGACGGGGGTGTCGACCGACGTGCTCACGGCGCTCGCGGAAATCGGGGCGGAGCTGGTGTTCACCGTGTACGGCGCCGACGAGGGGTGAGCGGGGCGCTATCGTCGCGCGATGCCCACCTCACCGCGACGTCGCCTGCGCGCTCCGCTGGTCGTGACGATGACGGCGGCCGCGCTCGCGGCCCACTGCGACGCCTGGCCCGACGAGGTGCCGGAGTGCCCCTCGCGGGATCGGGCGCCCGTCGACCTCGCCTGTCCGCTCAACGGCCAGATCTGCGAGCTGCCGGCGAATGGGCAGTACTGCTCGACGAGCTTGCCGGGCCCGTGGCGCTGCGTGGAGCACGTCTGGCGGGAGAACGGGAGCTGGTCGTGCAACCCGCCGGCGCCGACGGACGTGCCGCAGGTCCGCGACGCCGGAGCGCGGATCGACGGGGGATGAGACTCTGATGTCTTAAGACGGTGCGGCCAACTCGATTGGATTCAACTCGATTGGATCGTCGGCGGGCGGACTTCACCTTCGACGTCATCGGCGTCAGCTGCCTCGTTGCCCGGCGGGTTTACCCCTATCGTTTCTACACATTTCAGACGGCCGAGCGCCGCGTGGGTCGCCGCCCACTTCGCGGTTGCGGACGGCCCGCGGCGGGCCTGCAACCGCTGAACTGGGGGCCTGGAACTGACCGTCCCGCCTGCGCGGGACTATCTGCACGAGCGTCGAGCGCTGGGGCGCTCGACGGGTGGAGGTAGGCCCTCGACGGGCTTCGTCGCTCGGGCTCTCGTGCTCTCGGGGCCTCGCGAAGACAGCAGCGGGGCACGACACCCCCTCGTCGAGCGCCCCAGCGCTCGACGCTCGTGCAGATAGTCCCGCGCAGGCGGGACGGTCAGCTCCAGGCCCCCAGTTCAGCG
>JAQBQI010000427.1 GCA_028287085.1 Myxococcaceae bacterium | reverse complement strand
GAGCGCGACCGCGGGCCCGCCCGGCGCGTCCGACGCGGCGACGGTGAGCGCCCCGACGCCCGACCGCCATCGCACCCGCAGCAGCGCCCGCTCGTCCATCTCCGCCCCACCGTAGCGCCCTTCGGCGCCGCCGACGGTCGTTGAGTTCGTGCCGCCACTGTCGATACCGTGCGCCGCGTGCGCACCACTGCCCTCCTCGCCGCCCTCGCGCTCCCCGCGGCGGCCTCGGCGCAGACGCCTCCCCCGGCCGACGAACCGACGATCGGCGAGGCGACGGTCAGCGCCCCGGCGCGCCGCGAGGAGTCGCTGATGGAGACCCCCCGCGCGGTGTCGGTCGACGGCCGCCGCGACGCCGCGCGCGCCCTCGCCCGCGACCTCGGCGACCGGCTCGAGGAGATGCCCGGCGTCTTCCTCCAGCGCACCACGACGGCCTCGGCGGCGCCGCTCATCCGCGGTCTCGGCGGCCAGCGCACGCTGCTGCTCTTCGACGGCTTCCGGCTCAACGACTCGCTGACGAAGGTCGGCGGCAACGCCCTGCTCTCGCTGGTCGACCCCGCCTCGGTGCGCCGCCTCGAGGTGGTGCGCGGGCCCGCCTCGGTGATGTACGGCTCCGACGCCCTGGGCGGCGTCGTGCTCGCGGTGCCCATCGACGCCACGCCCCGCGCCGACCGCGGCGACCACGCCTACGGCGAGCTCTCGACGCGCGTCGCCACCGCCGAGAGCTCGCTGACCGCCCAGGGCCTCGCCGAGGGCGAGTCGGGCCGCTTCGGGCTGATGGCCTCGGGCACCGTCGGAACCCTCGGCCCGATCACCGCGGGCGGCGACCTCGGCGGGCAGCCCTTCACCGGCCACGGCGACCGGGCTTTTACCGTGCGCGCGATGGTCGACCCCGGCCGGGGCCACGCGCTCGGCGTCGGCTACCAGACCAGCGCGATCACCAACGCGCCGCGGCCCGACACCTCGCTGCCCGACGATCGCCGGGTGTTCCGCCTGCAACTGCGCGACGTGGTGAGCGCGCGCTGGACGGTGCGTCGCGGCGACCTCGCGGCCTCCGCGCGCGCGGGCTTCATCCGCCGCGTCGAGGACCGCGACCGCTACCGCCCCGACCGCCTCGACATCGAGCACGACGAGGTGCTCACCCCCCAGGTCACCGCGCAGCTCGCCTGGACCACCCCCCGCGGAACCCTCACCGCCGGCCTCGACCTCGCCGCCGACCGGGTCACGAGCACGACCGACACGGTGCGCCCCGGGCGCCCCACCGAGCGCAGCCGCGGCCGCTACCTCGACGGCAGCAGCTACCTCACGGGCGGCGCCTTCGCGCACTACGCGCTGCGCCTCGCATCGCGCCGCGTGCTCATCGAGGCGGGCGCGCGGGCCTCGCTCACGACCCTCGACTCGCCGGTCGACCAGGGCTTCGCGGCCTACCGTCGGCAGTACGCCGCGCCGGTCGCGAGCGTCGGGGCGCGCTGGCTCGTCGCCCGCGGCTTCGCGCTGCTGGCCAACGTGCTCGGCGGCTTCCGCGCGCCCAACCTCGACGACTACCAGGCCCTCGGCGCGGGGGCGCGCAGCTTCGACGTGCCCAACCCCGACCTCGGCCCCGAGCGCTCGTGGACCGCCGAGCTCGGCGCCCGCCTCGCGCGCGGCCCGCTCGAGGGCTCGGTCTTCGCCTACGCCTCGACGATGTCGGGCCTCGTCACGCGCGTGCCCTCGACCTTCAACGGCGCGACGATGGTCGACGGCCGGCAGGTCTACACCCGCATGAACGCGAGCGACGCGCGCCTCGCCGGCGCCGAGTTCGACCTCACCGTCACCGCGCGCAACGGCCTCTACGCCGCGGTCTCGGGGAGCTACACCTGGGCCGAGGCGACCGTCGCGCAGGGCGGCGCGTCGACCACCGAGGCGCTCTCGAAGGTGCCCCCCGCCTTCGGCCGCGTCGCCCTCGGCTGGCGCCGCGCCACCCACTGGATCGACCTCGTCGCGAGCGGCGCCTTCTCGCAGACGCGCCTCTCGGCGAGCGACCGCGACGACCTCCGCCTCTGCCCCGACGGCCCGACGATGTGCGCCAGCGTCCCGGGCTACGTGTCCTTCACGGCGCGCGGCGGGGTGCGCGTGCACCCCCAGATCACGATGGCGCTCGCGGTCGAGAACGTCCTCGACGCCGCGTTCACGCCCTACGGCGGCGGCTTCCCCGCGGCGGGCACCAACGTGGTGCTCTCGCTGCGCGGGCACTCCGAGTAGCGGGTCAGGTCCCGGTCTTCTTGCGCGCGCCGGCGGCGGGGCGGGCGCGCACCACGCCGGGCCGCGCCGCCTTGCCCTTCGCGAGGGGCGCGTTGGGCGAGGCCGCGATGGCCTCGATGAGGGCGGCCGGGTCGCTCCACCGCGGCCGCGGCAGCGCCCTCCCGGGCTTGTGGAACATCAGCACCCGGTCGACCTTCGTGGCCTCGCCGCGGTGCGCGAGCCCCCAGATCTTGGACACCTTGCCGAGCTGGTTGACGTCGTCGACGACGGCGGCGGCGAGCACGAGCGGAACCTCGTGCTTCATCGACTCCCAGGCCTCGAGGGCGAGGGTGCGCGAGCCGTGCTCCTTGTTGCGCACGTCGCCGATGGTGACCGCGCAGACGCCGTCGTCGCGCAGCACGCGGGCGCACTCGGTGAGCACGGTCTTGAGAAAGCCGCAGTAGCCCTTGAAGCGCATGCGGTCGCTGAGGGCGAGGCGGCGGTCGGTGGCCTCGACGCGCAGCGAGCGGTCGACGTCGGAGACCGACTCGCCGAGCAGCCACAGGCGGATCCAGTTGAACTTCCCGTAGCGCACGACGTTGAGGTAGGGCGGCGAGGTGACGATGAGCTTCGCGCTGCCCGGCGCGACGAGGGTGGAGAGCGCGCGCGCGTCGCCGCGGATGGCCCTTCCGCGCAGGGCGGGCACCCCCTCGGCGAACTCGAAGTGCATGCGCAGCCGGAGCTTCTCGAAGGCGTCGAAGGGCGGCCGCACGAGGGACTTCTCGCGGATGTACTTGGCGAGGTAGCCCGGCGACATGCTGAAGGTGTTGGGCATCGACACGCTGAGGCAGCGCGAGCTGACGACGTCGCGGGTGTGGTTGCCGTGCAGGATGCCCGCGAGCGACGCGAGCAGGAAGCGGTCGGTGCGGTCGGCCGGGTCGAGCGCGGCCTTCATGTGGAGGATCTGCGGGAGCGTCGTGCCCTCCTCGAAGAGCATGCGAATCTCCGGCGGCGCGCGGTCGCCGACGGCCTCGGGGACGTACGAGTCTTGAAGCTCGGCGAGGCGGGCGAGGGTCTCCTCGAGGGTGGGCGGGTCGAGCTTCACGGCGGTGAGCATCGAGGCGAGCGGGTTGAGGTCGACGCCGACGCCGTGGCGGCCCGCGAGGCAGGCCTCGAGCGGCGCGGTGCCGCGCCCCGAGAAGGGGTCGAGCACGACGTCGCCGGGCTCGGTGAGCTGCTCGATGAGGTAGCGCGGCAGCCCCGGGGGAAAGCTCCCCATATACGAGCAAAGCGAGTGGAAGACGTGCCCGTAGCGGCGCCCGAGCCCCTTCCACCACGGCGCGAGCCAGGGGGCGTCGCCCTCCGCGGCAACGGGCGGCGCGGGCGGCGCGGAGGGTCGTTCTACGAAGGTCGGCGCGCTCGAGAGCTCCAGCGTTTCCACCCGATGGGGAATGCCCCGCCGAGGGGTCGGCGCGCAAGGGTTTCGACACGATCGTGGCGGTGCCATCATCGCCGCCCCCCGGTGCTGACCCGCGCAGACAGGATCCGCTCGCTCGCCCTGGCCGCGGTGCTCCTCGCCGAGGTCACGGTCGCCGCGGCCCGCGTGCGCCCCGACCGCGCCGCGCCCTTCTCGGGCCGCTTCTCCTGGAGCATGTTCGCCGGCCCCATCACCGCGCGCTGCCACCACGCCCTCGCCGCCCTCGACGCCGCGGGACGCCCCGTCGCCGCGCCGCTCCCGCGCGACAACCCCGCCCTGCGCGCGCTGCTCGTCGCCGACACCCCCGCGCGCTTCTCCGCCGTCGCGCCCTGGTTCGCCCCCTACGCCGACGGCGACGCCGAGGTCGCCGCGGCGCTCGACGGCGTACTCGCCCGCTACCAGCGCGACCTCGCCCCGTCGCTTACCGTGACCAGTATTCTCCGTTGCGCGAGCCCCGGCGCCCGCCCCTTCGGCCGCG
>JAQBQI010000417.1 GCA_028287085.1 Myxococcaceae bacterium | reverse complement strand
GCCTGAGCCCGAGCCGCGCGGGCGCCATCGCCACCGCGCGCGTCACGGCGATGCGCCCACCACCGAGCCGCTCTCGATGCCCGCGGCGCTACAGCCCGCGCCGACGCGCGTGGTGCCGGCGCCCGATCCCGACGCGCCCGACCTGGGCAACCCCTACCGGCGCTAAGGCCCGGAGGGCGACCGCAGGTCGCCCGGACATCGACCATCGTCGATGCCCGATGGCGCCGTCCGCGGGGTACCAGTGATGAAGTTGGATGGACGATGGAGGGGCGACCCGCGGTCGCCCCCGTCAGATGTCGACCACGACGCGCCCCCCTCGGGAGGGAGGCGGCGGGTCAGTTGCGGCCCGACTCGCGCGCGGCGTCGAGCTGCGCCTGGAACCACTGGGCCGAGCGCGTGAGCTCGTCGAACTCGGCGCCCTCCTGCGGCCCGCTGAACGACTCCAGCTTCTTCGTCGCGGCGTCGAGCTCGGTGCGCGCCTTGGCCAGGTCGACGTCCTTCGCGTCGACGCAGCGGTCGGTGAGGATCGTCATCGCGTCGCCGCCGGCCTCGGCGAAGCCGGCGCCGACCGCGAGCACGAAGGTCTTGCCCTCGGAGCGGTAGCGCACGACCCCGGCCCGGAGCGCGGCCAGCAGCGGGAGGTGGCCCGGCAGCACGCCGAACTCACCGTCCACGCTGGGGGCCTCGACCTGGTCGACGTCCTTGCGCACCGCGACGCCCGCGGGCGTCACCACATCGAGGCGGAGCACGCCGCTGCGCAGCGGTCCCGTGGCGAGGTCGATCTCGGTCGTCATCGGTCAGAAGCTCCTGTTCAGGTGGCCTTGGAGAGCTGCTCGGCGGACTTCTTCACGTCCGCGATGCCGCCCTTCAGGTAGAAGGCCTGCTCGGGCAGCGCGTCGAGCGCGCCCGACAGGATCTCCTCGAAGCCGTCGATGGTGTCCTTCAGCGGAACCAGCGCGCCGTTGAGCCCGGTGAACTGCTGCGCCACGAAGAAGGGCTGCGAGAGGAAGCGCTGGATGCGCCGCGCGCGGGAGACGGTGCGCTTGTCGTCCTCGGAGAGCTCGTCCATGCCGAGGATGGCGATGATGTCCTGCAGGGCCTTGTAGCGCTGGAGGGTCTCCTGCACCTGGCGGGCGACCTTGTAGTGGCGCTCGCCCACGTACTGCGGCTGGAGCATCCGCGAGGTCGAGTCGAGCGGATCGACCGCCGGGTAGATGCCCATCTCCGAGATGGCGCGCGAGAGCACGGTGGTCGCGTCGAGGTGCGAGAAGGTCGTGGCGGGCGCCGGGTCGGTGAGGTCGTCGGCGGGCACGTACACGGCCTGCACCGAGGTGATCGAGCCGTTCTTGGTCGAGGTGATGCGCTCCTGGAGCGCGCCCATCTCGGTGGCCAGCGTGGGCTGGTAGCCCACCGCGCTCGGGATGCGGCCGAGGAGCGCCGACACCTCCGAGCCCGCCTGCGTGAAGCGGAAGATGTTGTCGACGAAGAGCAGCACGTCCTGGTTCTCGTCGTCGCGGAAGTACTCCGCCACGGTGAGCGCCGAGAGGGCGACGCGGGCGCGCGCGCCGGGCGGCTCGTTCATCTGCCCGTAGACCAGCGCGGTCTTGCTGATGACCGAGGTCTTGCCGTCGCCGAGCTTCGACTCCGTCATCTCGACGAAGAGGTCGTTGCCCTCGCGGGTGCGCTCGCCGACGCCGGCGAAGACCGACACGCCGCCGTGGGCCTTCGCGACGTTGTTGATGAGCTCCATGATGAGCACGGTCTTGCCCACGCCGGCGCCGCCGAAGAGGCCGATCTTGCCGCCCTTCTTGTACGGGGCGAGCAGGTCGATGACCTTGATGCCCGTCTCGAGGATCTCCTCCTTCGTGCTCTGGTCGGTGAACGACGGCGGCGCGCGGTGGATGGGGCGGAACTTCTTGGCGTTGACCGGGCCCGCCTCGTCGACGGGCTGGCCGATGACGTTGAGGATGCGGCCGAGCGTCTCGGGCCCGACGGGCATCATGATCGGGGCGCCGGTCGCCATGACCTCGCCGCCGCGCACGAGGCCGTCGGTGGAGTCCATCGCGATGGCGCGCACGGTGTTCTCACCGAGGTGCTGGGCGACCTCGAAGACCAGGTTCCACGGCTCGTCGCTGATGGACTTGTTGGTCACGCGCAGCGCCGAGTTGATCGCCGGCACGCCGCCGGGGGGAAACTCCGCGTCGATGACGGGGCCGATGATCTGGGTGATGCGTCCGGTCGGAAGTTCTGCCATCGTCGTGTTCCTTGGCGGCGCGCGAAGAGCTGCGCGCGAAGCGGTAGGTCGTCAGGGCGGCGCCCCACTACCACAGGCTGAGCGATGGGGTCAAAGCACATCCCCGACAACACCCCGCGGACCTTCCCAAGCGCTATATCTCCCCCAACGAAGGCCCCATGACGACCGACGAGACCCCCACCTCCGCCCCCGCCGTCGAGCGCCGCACCTCGATCGTCACCCGCGAGCTCGTGCTCCAGGCCGTGTGCCTCGTCGGCCTCGCCGCCTCCGCGATGCTCCTCGTCGACTACGTGCGCCCGCCCGTCTTCTGCGCCGACCACGGCTCGGGCTGCGACGCCGTGCGCCAGTCGGCCTTCGCGCGCCCCCTCGGCGTGCCGCTCCCCATCCCCGGCGCCCTCTTCTTCGTCGCCCTCCTCGGCGCGTCGCTCCTCGGCGCCCGCGAGCGCGCCCGCCGCCTGCTCGCGTCGCTCGGCCTCCTCGGCGTCGTCGCGGGCGTCGCGCTCGTCGCCATCCAGGGGCTGCTCATCCACCACTGGTGCCGCTTCTGCCTCGTCGTCGACGCCTCGTCGATCGTCGCCGGCGCCCTCGCGATGAGCCTGCGCATGGACGTGCGCGCCGCCGGCAACGACGAAGCCGTGGCCCCCCCGCGGCGCCTCGTGCCCGCCTTCGTGGTCACCGGCGCGGCCCTCCTCGCGCTGCTGCTGCCGCTCGGCTTCGGCTTCTCGCGCCCCGCGCACCAGCCCATCGGGCCCAACCGCCCCACCCTCGCGCCGCTGCCCGAGGTCATCGCCCAGCTGCAACAGCGCGACGTCGCCACCATCGTCGAGTTCGTCGACTTCGAGTGCCCCTTCTGCCGCCGCCAGCAAGAAGCCCTCGCCCCGGTGCTCGCCTCCTACGGCCCGCGCGTGCGGGTCATCCGCAAGAACGTCCCGCTCTCCTTCCACGAGCACGCCCGCGACGCCGCGCGCGCCGCCTGCTGCGCCGACGAGCAGGGCCGCGGCGAGGCCGTCGCCGCCGCCCTCTTCCGCGCCGAAGACCTCACGCCCGCGGGGTGCGAGCGCATCGTCAGCGAGTCGCGCGCCGACCTCGAGGCCTACCGCGCCTGCCTCGCCTCGCGCCGCCCCGACGTGGCCCTCGAGCGCGACGTCAACGACGCCCGCGCGGCCAACGTCTCCGGGCTGCCCACGCTCTACGTGGGCGTCGAGCGCTTCGAGGGCCTCACCGACGCCGACACCCTCCGCGCCAGCATCGAGCGCGCGCTGCGGGGC
>JAQBQI010000415.1 GCA_028287085.1 Myxococcaceae bacterium | reverse complement strand
GGCGTCGTCTGCGCCCGCGTCGCCGAGCTCGCCGAGGAGCTCGGTCTGGTCGGCGAAGCAGCCCGTCGCGAGGCAGCCGAGGGCGATTCCGAAGACGCGTCGAACCAGCATGATCGCTCTATATCATCGCGGTTTCGTCGAACCTCGTCGACCCGCTGATTTCGGTGATACAACGCAGCGGTGTCGGCTCGTCGGTCGCGTCTCCTGGTCGGCGCACTGGTCCTCGCGGCGGGGGTCGGCGCGCTCCCGCGCGAGGCGAACGCGTACCCCTTCGAGCGGCGCCTGTGGCTCCGCGGCGAGGGCACCGTCGCCTTCCTGATCGGCGCGACCGAGGTCAACAACCACTACGCGACGGGAGTGCTCGCGCGCGCCTTCGTCGGCCTGACGCTGATCGACCCGGTGTCGATCCAGGTCTCGGCGCTGGAGGGCATCTTTCCCTCGCGCACCCGGCCGACCTCGCTGAACACCAACTTCACCCTCGGCCTGCGCTTCGAGCCGCGCACGGTGCGCCCCGAGGGCCGGATGTTCGTGGACTTCAACGCCGGCCTCACGACCTCGGGCTTCAACCAGCGCTTCGCCTTCGACTTCGGCTTCGGCTGGGAGTTCCAGCTGTCGCGCTTCTTCTACATGGGCCCGGTCGTCCGCTACTCCCACGTCGTGCAGCCCGACGACCTCGTGGGCATGGACGCCGACGACGCCCACTACATCTCGTTGGGCCTCTCGATCTTCATCCGCCCCTTCCCGACGCCCGTCGCGCGGCGCGGTCGCCTCGTGGTCATCGGCCTCGGCAACGAGCCCGACGGCGACTACGACGGCGTGCCCGACTCGCTCGACCAGTGCCCGCAGGTGGTCGAAGACCACGACGGCTTCGACGACGAGGACGGCTGCCCCGACCTCGACGACGACAGCGACACCCTCCCCGACTCCGAAGACCGCTGCCCCCGCGCGGCCGAGAACGTCAACGGCTACGAGGACGAGGACGGCTGCCCCGACGCCCTCCCCGGCTCGCGCGAGCGCATCGAGTGGAACGGCAACGAGATCCGCCTGCGCCAGCGCGTGTACTTCGCCGTGGGGCGCTGGCAGGTGCCGCCGCTGTTCAACCCGATCCTCACCGAGCTCGGCGACTTCCTCGTGGCGCACCCGGAGATCCGCCGGCTGCGCGTCGAGGGCCACGCCGACGACCGCGGCACCCGCCGCGAGGGCTTCTCGCTGTCGCTGCGCCGCGCGCAGTCGGTGGTGGCCTTCCTGGCCGAGCGGGGCGTCTCCGCGGCGCGGCTCGAGGCCGTGGGCTTCGGCGACACCGCGCCCCTCGACCGCGCGCACGACGAGGTCACCCGGGCGCGCAACCGCCGCATCGAATTCATCATCGGGGAGGGTCCCCTCGGGCGCGCCCCGGCCCTACCCGAGGGCGTGTGGACGCCGGCCACCAACGCGGTGGTGCTGCCCTCGCCCGCCGCCACCCTCCCCGTCGTCAGCCCGCCGAGCGAAGCACCGACCCCATGATCGGCCTCATCATCAACCCCAACTCCCGCAAGAACCGCAACCGCCGTGGCCGCGTCGCGCGCTTCGAGAAGGTGCTGGGCAAGCGCGGGCGCGTCATCGAGACGCCGTCGGTCGACGCCATCATCCCCGCGCTCAAGACCTTCGCCGCCGAGGGCCGCCGCTACTGGGTGGCCGACGGCGGCGACGGCGCGCTCCACTGGATGATCAACGAGGCCATCCGCTTCTTCGGCTCCGCCCGCGCCGCCGAGATGGCCGTGTACATGCCCACCGGCGGCGGCTCGGTCGACTTCGTCGCGAAGTTCCTGAAGCTCGACGGCGACCCGCACGCGCTGGTCGGGCGCCTCGCCGAGCAGCTCGCCGAGGGCCGCGCGCCCGTCACCCGCGACGTCCCCTCGCTGCTGCTCCAGGGGCGCCAGGTCGTGTACGGCGACGAGCCGACGGAGTTTCGCCGCTACGGCTTCGGCAACGCGCTCGCGGGCTACGGCGCCAACTTCTACGGCCCGCTCTACCGCGGCGAGGGCAAGCACGGCCCGCTGCAGATCGCGCGGCACATCACCTCGGCCTTCGGCGCGGCGGCGCTGCGCAGCGCCTTCGTCGGCCCGCTCGCGGGCCTCAAGCCCCCGGCCCTGCGGCGCGCCGAGGACGACTACCTCCGCCCCCTGCACGCCGACGTGCGCATCGACGACGCCGTGCTGCGCGGCGACGACGGGAGGCCCATCCACGCCCACACCGCCCTCAACTGCTCGGCGCTGCCGCTCAACCTCGCCGACATCATGCGGGTCTTTCCGCAGGCCGCCGCGGGGCGCATGCACGTCCACGCGGGCGACGTGAGCGCGGCCGAGATGGCCCGCGTCTTCCCCGGCCTGATGACCGGCCGCACGGTCAACCACCTGCTCGCCAACGCCTACGACGGCCCCGCCACCTCGATGGACGTGACCTGCCGCGACGGCGACGAGATGACCCCCGTGATCGACGGCGAGCTCTTCTACCGCATCACCTCGCTGCGCATCACCATGGGCACCATCTTCAAGATGTCGTCGCCGTAGCCTTCGCGCGGGCGAGCGTTCACTATCGCCGCGGGCGATGTTTCCGACGACGACGCGGTTTCGACCGATCGAAGTGCTCGGCAAGGGCGGGATGGGCGTCGTGTACCGCGCCTTCGACGCCGAGGCGGGGCGCGTGGTGGCGCTCAAGACCGTGCGCCGCCCCACCGGCGACGACCTCTACCACCTGAAGGAAGAGTTTCGCGCCCTCAGCGGCATCTCGCACCCCAACCTCGTCGAGCTGCACGAGCTCTTCGTCGACGGCGAGCAGTCCTTCTTCACCATGGAGGTCATCGAGGGCACGGGCATCCTCGAGCACCTCTGGGGCGACGGCACCGCCGCGGCCGGGCCCGGCATCTCGGCCGACGGCGTGGCGCGCCTCGACGCCGTGCTGCCGCAGACCGTCGCGGGCATCGCCGCCCTCCACGACGAGGGGCGACTGCACCGCGACCTCAAGCCCTCGAACGTCATGGTCACCTGGGACGGCCGCGCCGTCGTGCTCGACTTCGGCCTCGCCATCGCGTGGCGCGAGGCCGCGGTCGACCCGCTGTCGGCCGCGTACGGCACCCAGCGGTACATGTCCCCCGAGCAGCTCGCGGGGGCGGCGCTCACGCCGGCCTCGGACTGGTACGCGCTCGGCGTGCTGCTCTTCGAGGCCCTCACCGGCACGCTCCCCTTCCGCGGCACCGCCGCGGAGATCGCCGAGCAGCAGCGCCGCCCGCCCTCCGCGGCCGAGCGCCTGCCCGGCCTCGCCCCGCGGCTCGACGCGCTCGTCCACGCCCTGCTGCACCCGACGCCCGCCGCGCGGCCCGGCGTGGGGGAGATCCTCCAGCTCATCCGCGAGACGCCGCTGCCGCGCTCGTCGCTGCGCATGCTGGTGCCGGCCGAGGTGCCCTTCCTCGGGCGCGAGCGCGAGCTGACGGCGCTGCGCGAGGCGGCCGCGCAGGTCGACGTGGCGGGCCTCTCGCTGGTCACCGTCGAGGGCGTCTCCGGGGTCGGCAAGACCGAGCTGCTCCGGCGCTTCCTCGCCACCCTCGAGGCCGAGGCCGGGACGGTGATCCTGCGCGGGCGCTGCCAGCCGCGCGAGTCGGTGCGCTTCAAGGCCTTCGACGGGCTCGTCGACGCGCTCAGCCGCCACCTGCGGCGCCTCGGCGACGGCGCGGCGGCCTTCCGCCCGGCCGACCTGCGCGACCTGCTGCGGCTCTTCCCCGTGCTCGCGCGCGTCGCGGGCTTCGACCTCGCGCACG
Organism: Myxococcaceae bacterium; assembly: GCA_028287085.1. Taxonomy (GTDB): domain Bacteria; phylum Myxococcota_A; class Polyangia; order Polyangiales; genus SCUS01. The sequence goes on along the minus strand of JAQBQI010000415.1, from coordinate 502 downwards.
CCGACGATCTCGCCGCCACCGACGACCCGCGCGCCGCCCGCCGCCGCGCCTTCGCCGCGCTGCGCAGCGTGTTCGCCCGCCTTGGCGCCTCGTCGCGCCTCGTGCTCTGGATCGACGACGTCCACTGGGCCGACGAGGACAGCGTCGCCCTGCTGCGCGCGCTGCTCCAGGCCCCGGACCCCCCGCGCGTGCTGGTGATCGCGAGCTGGCAGCGCGAGCTCGCGGGCGGCAGCTCGATGGTGGCCGCCACCGAGGCCCTCGGCCGCTCGCTGCCGCCCGGGGCGCACACCGCGCTCTCCGTCGAGGTGCTGTCGCGGGCCGACGCGCGCGAGCTCGCGCGGCGCATCCTCGGCGAGCGCGAGGTCGACCTCGACGCCCTGCTCACCGAGTCGGGGGGCACGCCCTACTACCTCACCGAGCTGTGCCGCCGGGCGCGCGAGCTGCGCCCGAGCGACGTCGCGGCGCTGCGCCTCTCCGACGTCATCGGCGCGCGCCTCGACGC
>JAQBQI010000413.1 GCA_028287085.1 Myxococcaceae bacterium | reverse complement strand
CGGCACCTGCGCGACGGGCTTCGGCAACTGCGACGGCACCGACGCCAACGGCTGCGAGGCCGCCCCCACCGGCACCGCCAACTGCGGCGCGTGCGGCCGCGCGTGCGGCGCGGGCCAGGTCTGCACCAACGGCGTGTGCGGCTCGTCGACGTGCCCGACGGGCTTCGGCAACTGCGACGGCAGCGACGCCAACGGCTGCGAGGCCCCCCTCACCAGCAGCGCCAACTGCGGCGCCTGCGGGACCGCCTGCGCCCGCGCCAACGCCGCCGCGTCGTGCGCCACCGGCAGCTGCGGGCTCGGCACCTGCGCGACGGGCTTCGGCAACTGCGACGGCAACGACGCCAACGGCTGCGAGGCCGCGCTCAACACGACGACCAGCTGCGGCGCCTGCGGGGTGGGCTGCTCGCGCGCCAACGCCGCCGCGTCGTGCGTCACCGGCACCTGCTCGCTCGGCGCCTGCGCCGCCGGCTACGGCAACTGCGACGGCAGCGACGGCAACGGCTGCGAGGCCGCGCTCACCACCACGACCAACTGCGGCGCCTGCGGGGTGGCGTGCGCCTCGGGCCAGACCTGCACCGGCGGCGCGTGCCGCTCGCCGGTGTGCCCGCCGGGCTACGGCAACTGCGACGGCAACGACGCCAACGGCTGCGAAACGGCGCTCAACACGACGACCAGCTGCGGCGCCTGCGGGGTGGCCTGCTCGCGCGCCAACGCCGCCGCGTCGTGCGCCGCCGGCACCTGCTCACTCGGCGCCTGCGCCGCCGGCTACGGCAACTGCGACGGCAGCGACGCCAACGGCTGCGAGGCCCCGCTCACCACCACGGCCAACTGCGGCGCCTGCGGGGTCGCCTGCTCTGCCGGGCTGGTCTGCACCGCCGGTGCCTGCGTGCCCAGCGCGTGTGCGGCGGGCTTCGGCAACTGCGACGGCAGCCTCGTCAACGGCTGCGAGGCCCCGCTCAACACGTCGATCAACTGCGGCGCCTGCGGGGCGACCTGCTCGCGCGCCAACGCCGCCGCGTCGTGCGCCGCCGGCACCTGCGCCCTCGGCGCCTGCGCCGCGGGCTACGCCAACTGCGACGGCAACGACGCGAACGGCTGCGAGGCGTCGCTGAGCGCGGCGACGAGCTGCGGGTCGTGCAGCGCCGTCTGCGCCGCGGGCCAGAGCTGCGTGGCGAACGCCTGCGTGACGCTGACCGCGCCGCGCCTGCTCGCGCCGCTCTCGACCGCGACGGTGACCTCGCGCCGCCCGACGGTGCGCTGGGCGCTGGCCTCGGGCACCGACGGCGCGCGGGTGCAGTTCTGCCGCGACCGCGCCTGCGCCACGGTGCTCGCGACGATCGACGCCCCGGGCAGTAGCGGGGCGCCGACGGCCGACCTGCCGACCGGCGTGGTGTTCTGGCGGGCGCTCGCGCGCACGGGCGCGAACACCGGGTCGACGCCGAGCGTGACGTGGCAGATGACGGTCGGGGCGCGCAGCGCGCCGGTGAACGGCAGCTACGACACGACGCTCGACGTCAACGGCGACGGCTTCGCCGACGTGGCGGTGGGGGCGTACGCGTACTCCACCAGCACCGGCCGCGTGTACGTCTACCCGGGCAGCGCGAGCGGGATCGGCACCACGCCCGGCACGACCCTCACCGGCCCCGACGGGACCGGCTCCTCGTTCGGTCAGACGGTCACGAGCGCGGGGGACCTCAACGGCGACGGCTACGCCGACCTCATCGTGGGCGCGCCCGACGCCATCAGCATCGGCCGCGCCTACGTGTACCTGGGGGGCGCGGGGGGTCTCGGTGCCAGCCCGACGACCACGCTCACGGGCCCGGACGGCCTGAGCGGGAAGTTCGGCACCGCCGCGGCGAGCGCCGGGGACGTCAACGGCGACGGCTACGGCGATCTGGTGGTCACGGCGCAGAACGCGTCCAATTTCGGGCGCGCCTACGTCTACCTCGGTGGCGCGAGCGGCATCGGCCTCAGCCCCACCACCGTCCTGACGGCGCCGGACAGCTTCCAGAACTTCTTCGGCACGTCGGTCGCGGGGGCGCTGGACTTCAACGGTGACGGCTTCCCCGATCTGGCCGTGGGCGCCGAGTGCGGGATCTACAGCACGTCGACCAACTCTTGCGGAACTGGTCGGGTCTACGTCTTCATGGGCAGCGCGACGGGGTTACCCGCGACGCCGACCACCTCGATCATCGGGCCGGAACTCCGCTCCCAGTTCGGCCACTCGGCCGTGAACGCGGGAGACGTCAACGGCGACGGCTACGCCGACCTCGCGATCGGCGCCCCCTGCTCCACCCTCAGCGGTTCGTCGTGCGGCTCGGGCCGCGCCTACGTCTTCCACGGGAGCGCCACCGGGCTCGTCCTTGCGCCCGCCACGACGCTCGCGGGCCCGGACGGCGGCATCAACTCCTTCTTCGGCGCGTCGCTCGCGCGCGCGGTGGACCTCAACGGCGACGGCTACGCCGACCTCGCGATCGGCGCCTACGGCGTCAACAGCTACACCGGCCGCCTGTGGACCTACCTCGGGGGCCCCAGCGGGATCGGCATCGGCCCCTCGGTGTTCGTCACCGGGCCCGACGGGACCAGCGCCCAGTTCGGCTACGCGGTCGCCAACGCGGGCGACGTCGACGGCGACGGCTACCCCGAGGTCGTCGTCGGCGCCCGATTCGCGAGCAGCGCCCAGGGCCGGGCGTACACCTTCCGCGGGAGCGCGGGCGGCCTCGTCAGCACGCCGACGCGCACGCTGATCAGCCCGGACAGCGTGACCGGGTACTTCGGCGCCGCGGTGGCGCGACTCGACCCGCCGCCCGCGCGCTCGCGGTCCCTCTTCACCGCCGCGGTTCGCGGGAGGGCGCGACGGGGCGACCTCGTTTGCTCCGCCTCCCTGAAGTAGCGCCGCGCCCGGGGTCGTCACGTGAGCACACCGCGCGTCGGGGCGCCGTCGCGGCCGCGCCCCTCGACGCCCGCCGCGCTCGGGGCCACGAGCAACTGCGGCGCGCGCAGTCGGCGCAGGTTGGAGGGCGTCGGAGGAGGACGCGAGGCCGACGCTGGAGAGCCGCGAGCCTATCGCCCGCGGGCCCTCAGGCCCAGCGGCGGATGGCGGCCTCGCTGTCGCGGGGGGTCGTGTTGAAGCAGATGCGCGCCCGCGGCGCGCGCTCGTGGACGACGTTGATGAGCGTCTCGAAGAGCGGCAGCAACGGCGGGGCGGCGCGCAGGCCGGCGCCGATGAGCACGACGTCGTAGGGCTTCGCGGCGAGCGCGGCGGCGGTGACGGCGGCGGCGGTCTCGCCCCGGTCGACGCCGACGAAGTGCGCGTCGAAGCCCGCGGCGCGGAGCTGCGCGACCTGCTCGCCGAGCTGCGCGGAGAGCTTCTCCGCGGTGAGGTCGGGGAAGGCCGAGAAGTCGACGAGGTGCGGCTCGAGGCCGAGGTAGAGCACGGCGGTCATGGTGGCGCGACCCTATCACCCGCCGCCCCTTCAGCTCGCGTGCCGATTGCGCCGCGGCCCCTCCGCCCGCGGCCGGGTCGCCCGTCGGGCGGAGCGCCCTGACGGTCTACGCGATCTTTTTCGCCGGCGCCGCGGGCTCGTCGGGCTCCGGCGCGGGATCGTCCGCGGCCGCGGCGGGCGCCGTCCTGCGCGGCGTCGGGCGCAGCGACCCGAGCGGCGGCACCCTCGCCTCGTCGCCCCAGAACACGAAGCTCGCGCCGCGGCGCACGACGTCGTAGGTGCGTTCGAGGTCGGCCCAGCCGCGGTAGAGCTCGACGAGCCACATCGCGGCCTCGTCGGAGTCCTGGTGCAGCTTCGCGAGGATGTCGGCCGCGGCCCGCTCGGCGGCCTCGCCGTCGCTCGCGCGGAAGTGGCGCGCGTCGGCCGAGAGCAGCGGGAGCCACCGCGCGCTGCGGTAGTACGCCGCGAGGCGCGAGAGGTCGGTGGCGAGATCGAGGTAGCGCGGTCCCTCGACGGCGCGGATGGAGGCGAGGTCGGCCGCGACCTTGTCGTCGGCGTTGCTCGGGTCGACGCAGTGGAACTCCACCACGCGGAACATCGCGTCCCGCAGCTTCGTGGCGGCGGCGACGGCGTCGGGCGGCAGCGCGACGGTGGTCGATTGGGCCGACGCCGTGAGGTAGCGGGTGCGCGCGTACCAGAGCGCGTTCGCGATCGTCGGCAGCAGGCGCACGGCGCCCGCGTCGTAGGTGGTTCCGTCGGGGAGGGGGACGGCGGCGAGCGCGTCGAAGGCCGCGAGCGTGGCGGGCTCGGCGAGCGCGGCGGCGATCTGGAGCACCCGCGACGTGGCGAAGGCGACGTTGGTGCGCGGGGGTTTGAGCTCGGCGCCGCCGAGTGCCTTCCAGGCGGGCTTGCGCGACTCGTACGCAGTCTGCGCGTCACTCGCCTTCGGTGCGCTGTCGTCCTCGGATTGAGCCGGAGTCTTCGTCGGAACATTCTTTTTCGACATGGACATGGACCTCCCGTGATCGCCGATCGTCGCCGGACGAGCGCGCGATCAGCAAGATCGATCTGCGGGCAGCGTCGAGGGGGCTTTCGATAGGTCGGAGTCATCCGACAACGGCGTCGGTGTCGGTGTGCAATGGCCTCGGGCTATCGGCGGATGGGCGAAGGCGGGTAGGGGATAGCGTCGGGCTATGGGGTGAGAACGAAAACGCATGCTGGGGATAGCTGCGGGCTATCGGCGGGCGGGCGGACGCATGTTGGGGATAGCTCCGGGCTATCAGCGGGCGGGCGGAGGCGGGTGGCGGATAGCGTCGGGCTATCGGGTGAGAGCAAGAACGCAGGGTGGGGATAGCTCGGGGCAATCGGCGGGCGGGGCGCTCCGTCGGAGAACGGCGAACGCGCCGGGTCTGCGGTCGCTGCCCGGGGAACCGTGGCCATCCACCGCGGTGTGCCGTTGCGGGGCGGACAGGCTGTCCGCCCAGGTCGCGCAGTGGAACGCCGCGATGGAGACGGCGATGCGCCCGGTGATCGAGCTGTTCAGGCGTCCGGCTGGGGTGTAGCGACGCCGACGCCCCGAAGGCCGGCGGAGCCCACCAGATGGAACGACACCCCACGGAACCTCCGGGGACGCGCCGCCACCCCGCCGCCACCCCGCCGCCACCCGCCGCCACCCGCTGCACGCGATGCAACGTCGATAGGATAAGCAGATCGGCAGCGGCACGCGGGTCGCTCTGGCTGCGCCTCCACCGATGGCCGACGGCGGCGGACATGCGCACGCGGGCGCCCGCGACCCCGCGCGCGACGGGGTGGTGTACGGCCTCGTGCGCGAGCACTTCGGGGCCTTCGCCGAGCGCATGGCGGAGGGCGGTCGCGCGCTGCCGCGGTACGTCGTGGAGGAGTTCGAATCGTTCCTGCGGTGCGGGGTGCTGGCGTGCGGATTCATGCGGGCGCGGTGCGCGGGCTGCGGTCACGACCGCCTGGTGGCCTTCTCGTGCAAGCACCGGGGCGTGTGTTCGAGCTGCGGGGGACGGCGCATGAGCGAGACCGCGGTGCGGCAGCGCGACCGGGTACTGCCGATCGTGCCGTATCGCCAGTGGGTGCTGTCGCTGCCGTGGGCGCTGCGGCTGCCGGTGGCGTGCGCCCCGGCGCTGCTCAACGCGGTGTCGCGGGTCTTCTCCGAGGAGGTGCGGGCGTGGCTGCGCGCCGCCGTGGGGGCGGTGCCCGGGGCGCGCGTCGAGGCGGCGGCGGTCACCTTCGTCCAGCGCTTCGGTGGCTCGCTGAACCTGAACCCCCACCTGCACATGCTGGTGGCTGACGGGGCGTTTGCCTGCAGCGAGGACGGCAGTTCGCCGCGCTTCGTGGCGACGGCGGCGCCGACGCGCGACGAGCTGCGCGAGGTCACCGCCCGGGTGATCGCGCGGCTCGAGACGATCGCGGCGCGGATGGTGAAGCGCGCCGACGACGGGAGCGGCCCGACGGACTCCGGCGGATGTTGAAGCCGAGGCCGGGGGTGGGAAAGAACTTATGAACTCCTGCTTAGGAAGTGACGGGCAGGAACTTGGCGCCGCACCCCTGGCAGAGTGCGGGCGTCGCATCGCCGGGGACGTTCACCACCCGGGTGAGATGGTAGAGCTGATTCAGGTAGTACCAGTCCACCACAGGCATCGCTTCGATGACCTCGGGCGTGACCGGGCCCTCGATGCCATCGAGCGAGAGAACCGCGGCCGAAGCACGCAGAACCGCACGAAACCCCGACAACTTACGGTCCCAGTGAGCTTTTTCAATGGGCGCCTGAAACCAAGGCGCCCACTGCTTCCAGGCTGCCAGTTCGCGTTGGATTCCCTCTTCGGTCTCCAGTTTTCCCAAGAGGCCGCCCGTCGCAACCGTTGCCAGACCCACGCGCGCGCTCGGCAATACGAACCGTACTCCCGACGCCACGGCGACACCCACAGGCCGCCGCCCCCGTGCCCACACGTGGGCGAGCGACGGAACCGCCAGGTATATCCTGTCGTCTGCGATGGGCCAGCGCTCGGCTCGGAGCAGGGAGAGCAGGTCCGAGAGAACCAGTTCGGCCTCGTTACCGCAAGAGGGGCAGGACGCCCGCGCGACGCCCGCATCAACGAGCGATTCGAAGAGACGATTGCGCAGATCGACGGCGCGCATCAGCGCCGCCGGGTCAGCGACGAGAGCCCTCGCACGCCCTAGCGTCATCGGCTCGCCATCCAGGGCCTTCACGAATCTCAACAGTTGAAGTGCCAGACCTAGGTCGCGATCATCGGTACGCGTCTCGGGGGTGCGAATCAGCGGGTGGATCCACCGGGTTTCGGGGACACACAGCAGGGCAGGCCGTTCTTCGCCCTGAACGGGAATGCTTGCGTCAAATAGCCGGTCAAGCATGATTCGATCGGTCATGGGCGAGGCTCCCCAGTTGCGACGTGGTGGAGTTCATTGGTTAACACGTCCTGCCCGCCAGATCGACCCATTAGCGCAATCGCGGCGGCGTTGAGCGGGACGACATGGACAGTTGGCTCTGTGTGGGTGTCCCCCATGATGGTGAATCGCCGTTCGGGCCCAGCGAGCTCTCCTGCGGCCATCCCAGGAGCTCTCGCCGACGCCGTGACACCGTGAGTTGCGGGTAATGGGCCCTCTGTAAACCCGAGCACTCTCGTGCCAGGGACATGCCCGGTTGAAATACCTATCCCCCATCGTCGTCAGCCTACCGCAAGCGTCGCCAGCAACGAACTCGCCCGGCTGACATCAGGTGCTCACTCGTCCCTCTGCCCTTCGAGCACCGCCCACCCGATTTCGGGGCGCAGGCACAGGCTCTCCGGATCTTGCCTGACGCCGACGAGGCCCCCGACGAACTGCATCGGAAACACCTTGCCGTAATAGACCCACTTGAAGGGAGCCCGCGACGGCGAGCGCGGGAAGTCATCCCGCCCGGGGCCCTCGTGCCAGAGGCCGGTGGCGCCCAGCCACCGATTGCGAATCAGCTTCGGGCCCGCCGCCTCCTCGACGTACCGCCGCCTGATGCTTTCGTGTCCCCTGAAGTCAGCGAGCGCGAGTTGCGCCCGTCGGGTGCGGGGGTGGTCGAGGTAGGGAAAGAGGTTGAGAATCCAACCGCTCACGTGGGGCGAGCCGCTCCCACTGGCGTCGTCCCATTTGTAGATCGATCGCCAGAAGGCCCGATCGACCTTGCCCGCCGCCGTCGCGACGATCTGTTCGAGAACGGGCGTGAGCGCGTCGACCCAGAATTCCAGCCCGAAGCGACGCAGCTCCCCTGCCCGCCGGAGGATGGACTTCCAATCCTCCACGGTGCCCTCCAGCGTCACCGTTGGGATGCCGCAGCGGGTGTGCACTTCATACTCGAAGAAGGATTGCACGGTATCGAGCAGCGCGACCTCCGACGCGGCCCGCGACACCGCAGTGGTGGTCGAGAAGTCCGCGACGATGAGCCTGTGCGTCGGGCCGAGGTAATCGTGAATCACCCGGGAGAACTCGGAGAAGACCTCCGGCCAAGGGTTGGTCGGCGAGCCCATTGCGAAGTCGTCGCGAATGACCTTGATGAGCAGCTTCTCGTCGTGACTCACGAAGAGGCGGCGCAGGCTTTCGGCGTTCATGCTCACGTGCTGCGCGAAGCCCTGCATCAGCGTGAGCCAGACGACGTCGGGCGAGAGCGCGATCGGTCGGTGCCCGGCGAAGGCCTCGTGCAACGCGGCGATCAGCGGGTGGGCGCCCATCGTCGCCACGAGCGGCCCCTGCGCGAGCGTGCACGCCTGGACGCGCTCGCCGGTCAGGAAGTCCGCCAACGCCCGCTCGTAGGGAAGCTCCGGCAGCGGCGTGGCGGCGGGCCATACGTAGGAGACGCGGAATGCTCTATGGGATGCAGACATGCGATTGCCGAAGTCCTCTCGGGCGAAACGATATCCCATTCGCGGACGAAGGAGGTGGCGCCAGCGAGCTCTCCTGCGGCCATCCCAGGAGATCTCGCCGACGCCGTGACACCGTGAGTTGCGGGCAATGGGTCCTCTGTAAACCCGAGCAATCTCGTCCCAGTCACATGCCCGGTTGAAGTACCTATCCCCCCTCCGTCACCCGCGGCGCGCGCGCCCCTTCAGCCCGCGCGCCCCTTCCGTCTACACTCCGCGCCCTCCGCCGTGCTCGCCGCCCGCTTCGTCCTCGCGCTCGTGCTCGCCGGTTGCGCCGCCGCGCCGCCG
>JAQBQI010000400.1 GCA_028287085.1 Myxococcaceae bacterium | reverse complement strand
GGCCGCGGGCGGCGCGTACGCGAGCGAGCACCGCCTGCGCCGGGGCGACGGCACCTACGCGTGGATGGCGTCGCGCGCGGTGCCGATCGGCGACGCGGGCCCGGCGCGCGAGTGGGTCGGGACGATGGCGGACGTCTCCGACCGGGTGCGCGTCGAGGAGGCGCGCGCGGCCGAGGCGCGGGGGCAGCGGCGGCTCGTGGTGGCCGAGCGGATGGCGTCGGTCGGCACCCTCGCGGCGGGCGTCGCGCACGAGATCAACAACCCGCTCGCGTACATGATCGTCAACCTCGACCTGATGATCGACGAGCTCGTCGAGCTGGGCGGCGGCGCGACGGCGGGGCGCTTCCACGAGATCGAGGGCATGGCCCGCGACGCCCGCGAGGGGGCCGAGCGCGTGCGGCGCATCGTGCGCGGGCTGAAGACCTTCGCCCGGCCCGACGCCGAGAGCGTCACCGTCGTCGACCTGCACGAGGTGCTCGAGACCTCGATCGACATCGCCCTGGAGCAGACCGAGGGCGGCGCCCGGATCGTGCGGGAATTCGGGTCCGTGCCGCTGGTCGAGGCCGACGACGTGCGGCTCGGGCAGGTCTTCATCAACCTCCTGGTCAACGCCGCCCAGGCGATGCCCGCGGGCGACGCCGGGGACCATGACATTCACGTGGTCACGACGACCGACGCCGCGGGCCGGGCGGTGGCCGAGGTGCGCGACTCGGGCCCCGGGATTCCCCCGGAGGTGCTCGGCCGCATCTTCGACCCCTTCTTCACCACGAAGCCCGTGGGGGTCGGCACCGGGCTCGGGCTGTCGATCTGCCACAACATCGTGACGGGCATGGGCGGCGAGATCACCGTCGCCAGCCGCCCCGGCGAGGGCACGGTCTTCCGCGTCGCCCTGCCCCCGGCGGCGGCCTCGCTGGTGCCGCGTTGGTGCCCGCCGGGGCGGGCCGCTCCCTCGACCTGAGCCCCCGTAACCGGCGTCGACGCCGGGCGAGGGGCGGCCCTATAGAGTTCGCTCGTCGCGGCGTCGCGATCGTGAGAGGTCTTCGGCCAAACGAATATGTGGTCCAACGGATATCGTGACGGCGTGTGGAGCGCGCTCGGGGCCGAGCCCTGGGACCTGCTCATCATCGGCGGCGGCATCACCGGCGCGGGCATCGCGGCCGAGGCCGCGCGCTACGGCAAGCGGGCCCTGCTGGTCGAGGCGCAGGACTTCGCCTCGGGCACCTCGAGCCGCTCGACCAAGCTCGTGCACGGCGGCCTGCGCTACCTGCGGCAGGGGCAGTTCCTGGTGACGCGCAAGTCGGTTCGCGAGCGCGAGCGGCTGATGACCGAGGCGCCCGGCCTGGTCGACCGCCTGGGCTTCTCGCTCGCGGCCTTCCCCGGCGACGAGATGCCCCGCTGGATGTACGGCGTCGGCCTCGCCATGTACGACGCCCTCGCGGGCAAGTGGGCGCACCGCGGCCTCAGCGCCGGTGACCTGAAGGCGCGGCTGCCCTCGCTGGAGGGCTCGGCCGTGCTCGGCGGCTACCACTACTTCGACGCGCAGACCGACGACGCGCGCCTCGTCCTGCGCGTGCTGCGCGAGGCCGTGCGCCACGGGGCGACGGCGCTCAACTACGTGCGCGCCGACTCGCTGCTGCGCACCGCCGACGGCCGCGTGCGGGGCGCCGTGCTCCGCGACACGGCGCCGGGCGCGTCGCGCACCGCCGAGGTCGAGGCGAAGGTGGTCATCAGCGCCACGGGCGCCTGGGCCGACGAGCTGCGCGCGGGGCTCGGCCACGCCGGGCGCATCCGCAAGATCCGCGGCAGCCACCTGACCTTCCGGGCCGACCGGCTGCCGCTGGCCGAGGCGGTGAGCCTCATCCACCCGCGCGACCAGCGGGCGGTCTTCGCGATCCCGTGGGAGGGCGTCACGATCTTCGGCACCACCGACGTCGACCACGGCGAGCTCGACGCCGAGCCGGCCATCAGCGAAGACGAGACGGCGTACCTGCTCGAGGCGGTGGCGCGGGCCTTCCCCTCGCTGTCGATCGGCCCCGCCGACATCATCTCGACCTGGGCGGGCGTGCGCCCGGTGATCAACACGGGCAAGTCCGACCCCTCGAAGGAGTCGCGCGAGCACGCCATCTGGCGCGAGAACGGCCTGCTCACGATCACCGGCGGCAAGCTCACGACCTTCGCGGTGATGGCGCGCGAGGCGCTCGCCGCCGCCGAGGCCGACCTGGGCGAGCTCGGCGCGCGCGGGCGCATCTTCGACGAGGTCCCGGCGGAGGTGCGCTGGCCCGACGCGCTCGACGCGGCCGCCCGCGTGCGCCTGCTGGGCCGCCACGGCGCCGAGGTGGCCGACGTGCTCGGCGACGGCGAGCTCGCGCGCCCCATCGACGGCTCGGTGGTGCTCTGGAGCGAGCTGCGCCACGCGGCCGCCCACGAGGCCGTGGTGACGCTGTCCGACCTGCTGCTGCGGCGCGCGCGGCTCGGCCTGCTGCTGCCGCACGGCGGCCTCGACCTCATCGGGGAGATCCGCGCGGTGGCGCAATCGCCGCTGGGCTGGGACGACGCCCGCTGGGCGCGCGAGGAGGCGGCCTATCGGGCGACCTGGGCCGCGGCCTACGCGGGGCCGACGGGCTGACCTCACCCGCGCTGCCGCGCCGCCCTCTCCATGAATGGAGAGGGCTTCAGGAACCGCTCGCGTTTCAGCACGTACTGCGCAGGGGCGAGGCAGCCCTCTCCATTCATGGAGAGGGCGGCGCGGCCGCGCGGGTGAGGTCAGCCCC
>JAQBQI010000385.1 GCA_028287085.1 Myxococcaceae bacterium | reverse complement strand
CGCCGGTGCGCGATGCGCGCCGACGCGCCCGGCGACGTGTCGCGCGGCGCCGACCCGGGGCGCATCCGCGTCGCCTGGAACGGCGAGCACTGGGGCGTCGTCTGGTCGGAGGTGATCGACGACGAGCCCGCGGTCTTCTTCGCGCGCGTCGACGCCGACGGCCGCCGGCCGCGCCCGCCGCTGCGGGTCAGCGAGCGCCGCACCCACGCCAGCGCCCCCGCCGTCGTGTGGAACCGCACGGCCTGGTCGGTGTTTTTCACGGGCGGCATCCGCGAGGTGGGCGACCTCTACCAGGCGCGCGTGACCAGCCGCGGCAGCGCCGTCGGCCGGCCGTGGCGCATGACGCGGGGCGAGCGGCTCGACCTCGACCCCGCGGTGGCGACCAGCGGCACCGCCACGGGGCTCGTCTGGGTGGCGCGCGACGTCGACCAGCGCTGGAGCCTCTGGGGCGAGGTGCTCGACCGCTGGGACCGCCCCGGCGCGCCCGCCACGCTCATGCGCAACAGCTCGCTCGCGCTGGGCCCGGTCGAGCTCCACTGGACGGGCCAGGAGTGGGCCGCGGCCTACGTCACGGCCGGCCGCGAGGTCTTCGGCGTCGAGCTCGCGCGCCTCGACCGCGTGGGGCTCCAGCGCGGCAGCGTGCAGCGCATGACCGACGCCCGCCTCGGCGACGTCAACGCCGAGCGCCGCTTCGCCCTCGCCTGGAACGGCCAGCGCTACGGCCTCGCGTGGACCGAGCTGCGCGACGGCCAGCGGCAGCTCTTCTTCCGCTGGGTGAGCGCGCGCGGCAACCCGCTGACCGAGCCGCGGCGGGTGGGCGACCCGCGCGACGTGGCGGCGGCGCCGGCGCTGGTGGCGATGGGCGACGGCGCGCTGGTGCTCGCGTGGGAGTCCGAGCGCGCGGGCGACCGCAGCGTCTCGGTGGCGCTGCTCGACGAGGAGGGCGCCGCGCAGTCCGAGCCCGTCACGGTGCGCGGCGTCGAGGGCGTGGCGACGCAGCCCGCGATGGCGGTCTCAGGCGACGCGGTGGGCGTGGTCACCCGGTCGACCCGCGGGATCAGCTTCCACCGGGTCACGCTCGGGAGCTGCCGGCCCTGAGCCGGGCCCGAGCTCGCCGCGCGCCAGCGGGTGCGCGCCGTCGTAGACCTTCATGAGCTGGTCCATCGAGACCTGGGTGTAGCGCTGGGTGGTGGAGAGGCTCGCGTGGCCGAGGATCTCCTGGATCGCCCGCAGGTCGGCCCCGCCGTCGAGCAGGTGCGTCGCGCAGGCGTGGCGGAGCATGTGCGGGTGCACCGCGTGGGTGCCCGTCGCGAGCGCGCCGTACTCCTTCACGATGAGCTGCACCTGGCGCACCCCGAGGCGCTTGCCCGCGCGCCCGAGAAACACCGCCGCCGGGTCCTGCGCGCCGGTGCGCACGTCGGTGAGCCCGGGGCGCGCGGCCCGCCACGCGTCGAGCGCCTCGACGCTCTTGCGCCCGAGCGGCACCACCCGCTCCTTGTTGCCCTTGCCGCGCACGCGCACGGTCGTTCCCTGGAGGTCGGCGAGGTCGAGCCCCACCGCCTCGCTCACGCGCAGCCCGCTGCCGTAGAGCAGCTCGAGCAGCGCGCGGTCGCGCTTCATCGCGAGCACCTGCCGCGCCCCCGCCGAGCCGCCCTTGAGCGGAGCCTCGGGGGCGGCCGTCGGCGCGTCCATCAGGCGGCCCGCGTCGTTGACCGACATCGGGCGCTCCAGTCGCCGGCGCACCTTCGGCGCGAGCAGGCGGGCGGTGGGGTCTTCGCCGCGCCAGCCCCCGCGGATCGCGAAGCGGAAGAAGCTCTTCACCGAAGAGACGTTGCGCGCGAGCGTGGCGCTCACGCGGGCCTTGGAGCGCTCGGCCAGCCAGCCGCGCAGCACGGCGAGGTCGACGCCCTCGAGGTCGACCTCGGCGCCGCGGTGCTTCTGCGCGTAGGCGTCGAGCGCGTCGAGGTCGCGGCGGTAGTGCTCCACCGTCAGCGGCGAGGCGCGGCGCTCGTGGGTCATCCATTCGCAGAAGGACGCGATGCGGGGCGCGAGCGACATCGCCCATCGCTATGCCCCATCCGCCCCGTCGGCGCCCAGCAACCGGCGGACGGCCGGGGCATGGAATCCGTCGCGCGGGGGGGTCGAGCTGGGCGATACTCGGCGCATCGCGCGGTGGCCCGACCGTATCGGCGGAACCAACAGGGCGCGGCGGAGGTTCGATGGCGCTGTTCGGCTCGTCCCGCTCCCCCCTCCAGAAGGTCAAGGAGGCCCAGTGGCGCACCGACGAGGAGAAGCTCGCCGCGCTGTCGGCGCTGCGCGACGACGGCTCGGTCAAGGCCGCCGACCTCGTGGTGCTGCTCTGGGTGGGCGACGCGACGGTGCGCCAGGCGGCCGCCTCGCTCTTCGTCGCCAAGGCCGACCCGAAGTCGGTGGCCCTGCTCTTCGGCGAGATGCAGACCCAGCACCCCGCGGCCAAGGCCTTCGCGCAGCGGGTCATCGCGCGCCTCCCGGGCACCCTCGTGACCCCCGCCATCGAGGAGCTCCTGCGCGACCCCAACTCCATGCGGCAGCGCGTGGGCTGGGAGACGGCGCTCGAGCTCGGCCCCAACGAGCGGCTGGCCTTCGCCCGGCGCGCGCTGAAGGAAGCCCCGTCGGTGATGCGCGTGACGGCGCTCCAGCGGCTCGTCGCCGACCAGGGGATCGAGGCGCTGGTCGACGAGCTGATGCCCTACGCCGCCGACGCCGACGACCGCGTGCGCGAGCGCGTCGTCGAGGCCCTCGCGGCGCTGCCGAAGCCGCGCGGCGACGTCACCGACCTCATGCTCGAGCGCTTCGCCCAGGACAACGCCTCGGTGCGGGCGCACGCGCTCAAGGCGATCGAGCAGGCCGGGCGCAGCGACCCGGCGTCGCTCCAGCCGAAGCTCTACCGCCTGCTGGCCGAGGGGGAGGACGCCATCCGGCGGACGGCGGTGGAGATCCTGCTCTCGACCGGAAAGCCCGAGACGGTGCTGACGGAGATCCTCCAGCAGTCGCGGTCGATGGTGGGCTGGCTGCGCACGCGCATCCTCAACACGCTCAAGACCTTCGGCGACGACGTGCTGCGGCCCGCGGTGCACCTGCTCGAACACCCCGACGAGGAGGTGCGCATGCAGGCCCTGGTGCTGGCCGAGCACTTCGAAGACCCGCGGCTGATCGGGCCGGTGGTGAAGCTCCTCGGCGACGACGACTGGTGGCTGCGCATCACGGCCTGCGAGACGCTCGGCAAGATCAAGGACGAGCGCGTGGTGCCGCACCTCGTGAAGGCGCTGGCCGACCCCGACGCGCGCTGGGCGGCGATCGACGCGCTGGGCAACGTCGGCGGCGAGGCGGCGCTGCGGGCCCTCGTCGACCTGCTCAAGGACGAGCGCCCCGAGGTGCGCCTCGAGGTGCTCCGCGGCTGCGCGCGCTCGAAGGACCCGCGGATGAGCAAGCTCTTCCAGCGGGTGATGGAGAGCGACCCCGACCAGGGCGTGCGCATCCGGGCGGCGGAGATGTTCCGCGACCTGGGCGGCGTCGTGGGCCGCGAGCGCACCGCGTCGATTCCGAGCGCGCGCATCGACGACCAGCTCGACCGCCTGCTCGCCCTGGCCCGCGAGCGCGGCGCCTCGGACGTGCACGTGACGGTCGACGAGCCGCCGTACATGCGCGTCGCGGGGGTCATCGAGCGCATCGACCAGGCGCCGCTCACGGCCGCGCAGTGCGAGGCGCTCATCACCGGCATCATCGACCCGGTGCGCCTGCACGCGCTCGAGGAGAACGGCGAGGTCGACTTCTGCCACGCCGTGCCGGGCGTCGGGCGCTACCGGGCGAACGCCTTCCGCCAGCGCAAGGGGATGTGCGCGACCTTCCGGTGCATCCCCAACATCCCGCCGACCTTCGCCGACCTGCGCCTGCCCGGGCAGCTCACCGAGCTGCTCGATTTCCACCAGGGACTCATCCTGGTGACGGGGCCCGCGGGTGGGGGCAAGAGCACGACGCTCGCGGCGATCATCAACCTCATCAACGAGACCAAGAGCGACCACATCATCACGCTCGAAGACCCGATCGAGTTCGTGCACCCGGCCAAGTCGTCGCTGGTCAACCAGCGCGAGGTCGGGCGCCACACCGGGAGCTTCGCCCGCGCCCTGCGCGCGGCCCTGCGCGAAGACCCCGACGTCATCATGGTGGGGGAGATGCGCGACGTGGAGACCATCCGCATGGCGATGACCGCGGCCGAGACGGGCCACCTCGTGGTCGCCACGATGCACACGACCAGCGCGGTCGCGACGGTCGACCGGCTGATCGAGAGCTTCCCCCCGGACGAGCAGGCGCAGGTGCGCATGGGCCTCTCGGAGAGCCTGAAATACGTGGTGTCGCAGAGCCTCGCGCCGCGGGCCGACGGCAAGGGCCGCGTCGCCGTCTACGAGGTGCTCAAGGGGATCATGAACGTCGGGACGATGATCCGGGAGCACAAGACCTTCCAGCTGCCGAGCCTCATGCAGATCAGCCGCGCGCAGGGGATGATGACCCTCGACCAGAGCCTCGAAGACCTCCTCGAAGCGGGGCTCATCACGCCGGAGTTCGCCTTCGCGCGGGCCGACCGCAAGGAGCCCTTCGAGGCGCGGCTCGGCGCGGGAGCCCAGGCGTGAGCGACCAGCGGAAGCCGTCGAACCGGCCGAAGCCCGCCCGCCCGCTGCCCCGCGAGGAGCAGCTCGGCGGCGTGCGCGAGGAGCGGCTCGGCGGGGTGCGCGAGGAGCGCCTCGGCGGCGTGCGCGAGGAGCGTCTCGGCGGCGTGCGCGAGGAGCGGCTCGGCGGCGTGCGCGAGGAGCGACTCGGCGGCGTGCGCGAGGAGCGCCCGTCGTCGCCGCGCAACGAGCGCGTCGGGCCGATCCGCGAGGAGCGGCTCGGCGGGGTGCGCGAGGAGCGGCCGATCCCGCAGCGGGGCGAGCGCCTCGGGGCGTTGCGCTCCGACCGGGTCGAGGCCCCGCTCGTGGGTCAGCGCACGGCGCTGGTCGCCGAGGACGTCGTCGTGCGGCGCCACCGCGAAGACCC
>JAQBQI010000341.1 GCA_028287085.1 Myxococcaceae bacterium | reverse complement strand
CGCCCGGCCAACGCCGACGAGCCGGCGGTGCGCGGCGGCGTCCCGATCGGCGGGCGCTCGGGGGTGGCGTGGCGCACGGTCGCGGGCGCGGGCGGCGTGGTGATGCTGCACCAGCGGGCGGTCACGTCGGCGGTGGCGCTGACCACCGGGGGCTACGGCAACGGCGGCCGCTGCCAGACCGGCGTGGTGCAGACCACGGTGTCGGTGATCGGCGCGGCGGCGCCGGCGGCGATGCCGTCGCTGTCGGGCGTGGCGCTGGCGGTCGACCTCGCGCTGGCGCCCGACGCGCAGCGCGTCGCGCTGGCGGTGGCGGGCAACGCGGCCTTCCCCGAGCTGGGGCAGGTGATGGAGTTCGCGCTGGCCGAGCTGCCGTCGGGGCGCACGGCGAGCTGCGCGACGGGGCGCCCGGTCGCGGGCGTGAGCGGGCAGGCGGTGGCGGTGGCCTACGCGCCGTCGGGTCAGCTCGTGGTGCAGACGCGCGAGCCGGCGGCGGTGGTGTTCGCGGGCGGGACGACGGTGCCGCTGAGCGGGGAGAGCCGCGCCGACACGGGGCACACGCTCTTCCACGCCAACGCGGGCGGCTTCGTGGCCTGCGCGTCGTGCCACCCCGAGGGCGGCGACGACGGGCACATCTGGACCTTCAACCCCATCGGCGCGCGCCGCACCCAGCACCTGGGCGGCGGCGTCGCGGGCACGGCGCCCTTCCACTGGGACGGCGACATGCCGAGCTTCACCGACCTCGCCCACGACGTCTTCGGGCAGCGCATGAGCGGCGGCGCGCTCGCGCCCGACCAGGTCGCCGCGCTCGAGCGGTGGTCGACCCACCTGCCGGCGATTCCGTCCTCGCCGGCGCGCGACGCGGCGGCGGCGGCGCGGGGCAGGGCGCTCTTCGTCGACCCGACCGTCGGCTGCGTGAACTGCCACGGCGGTCCGCAGTTCACGAACAACCTGACGGTCGACGTGGGGACGGGCGGGGCCTTCCAGGTGCCGTCGCTCCTCGGGGTCGCGTGGCGCACGCCGCTGATGCACAACGGCTGCGCCCTCACGCTGCGCGACCGCTTCTCGGAGTGCGGCGGCGACGAGCGCCACGGCCGCTGGCAGCACCTCTCGCCCGCGCAGCTCAACGACCTCGTCGCGTACCTCGAGACCCTCTGAGTCGACGTCGTGCCGACGGGCTGAAGCCCGCGGCAACGCTGCGGATCCATGAAGAGCCATTGAAAGTCCGCAAGCGGACTTCCTTCGTGGTCGCACCGACCGCTGCTGGTGACAGGGAGGAGTCCGCTTGCGGACTTCGGGGGGAGGCTCATCGATCCCGGCGTTGCCGCGGGCTTCAGCCCGTCGGCACGAACCGGGCGCCGCGTCAGGGTCCGTCCGCGAACACACAAAAAGGCCGCTCGCCCTGCCCTGACGTGCGAGGAGTCCGACGGGCGGCGGGTGACGGTGAGCGACTTCACCGAGGCCGGCGAGTGGGCCGTCGACCTGGCGCTGTAGCGCTTGCGGGCGCCCGCTGGCCGGGCCGACACTCGCGGCCCACATGACCAGCCTGCGCGCGCGCTTCGAGGCCTACTGGGACGGCTCGCTCGACCCGACGGCGGAGCCGCCGATGTACCCGCTGATGACCCACGAGGAGGTCGCCGACCGCTCGCTCTTCGTGTCGAGCTTCGCCAACGTCACGGCCCTGCGCACCGACGAGGGCCTCGTGCTCGTCGACGCGGGCGGGCCGATGCTCGCCGCCCAGGTGCACGCCGCCGTCCGCAGCTGGAGCGACGACCCCGTGCGCGCCGTCATCTACACCCACGGCCACGTCGACCACGTCGTCGGCGTCGAGCGCTTCGAGGCCGAGGGGCGCGGTCCCTTCACCGTGTACGGCCACGAGGCCGTCAACGACCGCTTCGCGCGCTACGCCATCTCCGGGGGATACAACGCGTGCGTCAACGCGCGGCAGTTCCAGGTGCAGGTGGCGTGGCCGAAGCGCTTCCGCGCGCCCGACGAGACCTACCGCGACGCGCTCGCGCTGACGATCGGCGGCGAGCCCATCGAACTGCACCACGCGCGCGGCGAGACCGACGACGCGACCTGGGTCTGGCTGCCCGGGCGCAAGTTGCTGTGCGCGGGCGACCTCTTCATCTGGGCCGCGCCCAACGCGGGCAACCCCCAGAAGGTGCAGCGCTACCCGCGCGAGTGGGCCGTGGCCCTGCGCGCGATGGCGACGCTCGACGCCGAGGTGATGCTGCCGGGCCACGGGCTGCCCATCTACGGCCGCGAGCGCATCGTCCGGGCGCTCACCGAGACCGCCGCGCTGCTGGAATTCCTGCACGACGAGACGCTCGCGCGCATGAACGCGGGCATGCGACTCGACGACATCGTGCGCGAGGTGCTCGCGCCGCCGGAGCTGCTGGCGCGGCCGTACCTGCGCCCCTTCTACGACGAGCCGGAGTTCGTCGTGCGCAACGTGTGGCGGCTGTACGGTGGGTGGTGGGACGGCGATCCGACGCGGCTGCAGCCGGCGCCCGCGGCGGCGCTGGCGCGGGAGCTGTGCGCGCTGGGCGGCGGGGCGGCGGCGATGGCCGC
>JAQBQI010000334.1 GCA_028287085.1 Myxococcaceae bacterium | reverse complement strand
CCGGCCATCGCGGCCAGCACGCGGCGCCGCGCCGGGGCGCCCGGCAGGTCGCGCCGCTCGATGGCCACCTCGGGGTCGAGCGCGCGGAAGATGTCGTCCTCGAAGAGCGGGTGCGCCGCGCGGTACTCGGCGAGCGTGAGCTGGCCGAGCTCCTTGCCCTGCGACAGCGCCAGCGCCACGAGGCGCCCCGCGACCTCGTGCGCGTGGCGAAACGGGACCCCCTTCGCCGCGAGGTAGTCGGCCACCTCGGTGGCGACGGTGAAGCCCGCGCCGAGGGCCGCGCGCATGCGGTCGCGCTTGAAGCTCAGCGCCCCGACGGCGTCGGCCAGCACCTCGGCCGAGTCGCGCACGGTGTCGACCGCGTCGAAGACCGGCACCTTGTCCTCCTGCAGATCGCGGTTGTACCCGAGCGGCAGCCCCTTGAGGATCACCAGCAGCGACACGAGGTCGCCGATGACCCGGCCCGACTTGCCGCGCACCACCTCGGCCACGTCGGGGTTCTTCTTCTGCGGCATCATCGACGAGCCCGTCGTGTGCGCGTCGGCCATCTCGACGAAGCCGAACTCCTGCGTCGACCAGAGCACCAGCTCTTCCGAGAGCCGCGACAGGTGCACCGCCGCGATGGCCAGGGCCGCGAGCAGCTCCAGGAGGAAGTCGCGGTCGGCCGTCGCGTCGAGGCTGTTGCGCGAGGGCGCGTCGAAGCCCAGCGCGCGCGCCGTCATCTCGCGGTTGAGGGGGAAGGTGGTTCCGCACACGGCGCCGCTGCCGAGGGGCGACTCGTTCATGCGCGCGGCCGCGTCGTCGAGGCGCCCGCGGTCGCGCCCGAGCATCTCCACGTAGGCCATCAGGTGGTGCGAGAGCCGGTTGGGCTGCGCCCGCTGCATGTGCGTGTACGCGGGCACCAGCGTGTCGATCTCGGTCTCCGCGCGCCCGACGAGCGCGAGCGCGAGGCGGTCGAGCGAGCGGCCCACGTCGGCGCAGGCCCCGCGCGCGAAGAGGCGCAGGTCGGTGGCGACCTGGTCGTTGCGGCTGCGGCCGGTGTGCAGGCGCGCCCCCACGTCGCCCTCGCGCGCCGTCAGCGCGGCCTCGACGTTCATGTGCACGTCCTCCTTGGCGGCGTCCCACGCGAAGGTGCCCGCGCGCACCTCGTCGCGGATCGCCCCGAGGCCCCGCCGCACCTGCGCGAACTCCTCGGCCGTGAGCACGCCGATGGTCGAGAGCATCTCCGCGTGGGCGAGCGAGCCCGCGATGTCCTCCTCCGCCAGCCGCGAGTCGACGTCGATGCTCGCCAGGAAGCGCGCCGCGCCCGCGTCGAGCTCCTGCGTGAACCGTCCGCCCCATGCCGTCTTCGTCGCCATCGTCGTTGTCTCCTCGCGTCGCCGCGCGCGCACCCTACCCAAAGCCGCCCCGCCGACAAGGCCGTTGTGCCCGCGCGCCGGCCGGGCGCGGCCCGACCTCCGGCGGCGTGCCCATCGGGCCGGGCCCGCAGTACCATCGGGCGATGGTGCGTCCTGACGACGACGACGTGACGAGCCCGCCGGGGCAAGGCACGGCGTCGTCAGGCCGTGGTTCTCCAGCCGGTGTGAGTCCGGTCCGGGTAAGCGCCAGAGCGCCCGGTAGCAGGCCCCAGGCGTCGGGAGAGATCCCGGCGGCCCGAGCGGGGCATCCCAAGCCCGCGTCGCGAAGTAATACGTGCCGCGGGGAGCGAGTTCGCGGGCCGCAACATGAAGTGAATCCTGCCGCCTCGACAGATGAACCAAGTGAGCGCCGAGTCGAGCATTTCGCGACGAAGGCCACGTCCGCCGCACCCACGTCTGGAGATCGACGTGCGGCGGGGCTCGCCGGGGTAGAGGGAGCAGCACGCGAACAAGGAGAGGCACGGAACAGGAGAGACCCGTCTGCAGCGCCCTCGTCGGGGCAAGGGCGCGCGTATAAGCCGAAGGCGAAGTCGCGCGCCGTGCAGCGGGAGTCCGAGCGGGTCGTAGTACCGACGATCGCCGCGCAGAACAACGCGGTGGGAGGGAAGGGCCCGCACTCTGGTCACGCCGAAGGAGCGGGTACGCGCAAGGGCATGGGCGGGCAAGCATCCCGCCCCAACCACCCCGCCGGGCTACCGCCCGGTGACAACGTGCGACGCCTGCAACGACGGCTATGGGCTGCCGCCAAGCGGGAGCCGGGGAGGCGCTTCCACGCCCTGTATGACCGCATCTTCCGGCGTGACGTGCTGGAGGCGGCGTGGGAGCGGGTTCGGTCCAACAAGGGAGCCGCGGGCGTCGATCGAGAGACGATCGCGGCGATCGAGCAGCGAGGTCTCGGCTCGTTCCTGGACGAGATCGAGGCGTCGCTGCGCGCAGGCACGTACCGACCGCGCGCGGTGTTGCGGCGGTACATCCCCAAGCCCGACGGCAGGCAGCGGCCGCTCGGGATCCCGACGGTGCGCGATCGCGTGGTGCAGGCGGCGGCGAAGCTGGTGTTGGAGCCGATCTTCGAAGCGGACTTCACCGACAGCTCGTTCGGGTTTCGACCCCGCCGCAGCGCGACCGACGCGTTGGAGGTGCTGCGCAAGCGCGGCGCGCGCGGAGGCGACTTCGTGCTCGACGCGGACATCCGGGACTTCTTCGGCACGCTGGATCACGGCGTGCTGATGGAGCGGCTGTCGCCGCGCATCTCCGACCGTCGGGTGTTGAAGCTGCTGCGGCTCTGGCTGGAGGCCGGGGTGATGGAGAACGGTCAGCAGGAGGCCTTGCTCTCGGGCACGCCTCAAGGCGGGGTGATCTCCCCGCTGCTGTCGAACGTGTACCTCCATCGGCTCGACCGGGTGTGGCAGAGGCAGTGCGCGGAGCTGGGCACGCTGGTGCGCTACGCGGACGACTTCGTGGTGATGTGCGACTCGGCGGCGGCCTGTGAAGAGGCCGAGCGCCGGGTGCGGATCATCCTGTCGCACCTGAAGCTGGAGCTGCACCCGGACAAGACGAGGCGGGCGGAGCTGGCCGAGGGATCGGGCGGCTTCGACTTCCTCGGGTGCCACCTGCGCAAGCGCGTGTCGGGCAAGCTGCTGGAGCGCGGCATCCGCCGCTTCTACCTGCATCGCTGGCCGTCGACGCGGAGCATGACGCGGGTGCGCCAGCGCGTGAGGGAGCTCACCGGACGGTCGCAGCAAGGGGCCAAGGACGTGCGCGAGTTGATCGCGGGCGTGAACCCCGTGCTGCGCGGCTGGGGCGGTTACTTCCGCACCGGGAACGCGGCGAAGAAGTTCAACCAGATCGACCGCTACGTGTCGGACCGACTCCGCGGCTTCCTCGTGAAGCGTCAGGGTCGGAACCTTCGCGCGGGTCAGGCCGATCGCTGGTCCCCGGACTTCTTCGTCGCCCAGGGGCTCCACCGCCTGCGAGGGACCATCCGCTACCCGGAACCCCGCGTATTGCAGCTCGGAAGACCACCGGTAAGCCGTGTGCGGGAAATCCGCACGCACGGTTTGAAAGGGGGCTCTGCCCTTTCGCCGGGGTCCACAACCCCGTAACGAAAGGGCAGAGTCTACCAATGCACGACGACACCGAAGAGGCGCTGGCGCGCGAGGCGAAGCGGCTCTTTCGCCGGTACACCTTGGAGGTCGTCGAGGGGCTCAACATGTGCCCGTGGGCCGAGACCGCGCGGCGGCGCTCGCAGGTGAGCGAGTCGGTCGACCTCGCCGCGGAGCCCACCATCGAGGCCGGCGCGGCGTGGGCCCGGCGCCTCGGCGAAGACCGCGCGGTGGAGATCGGCTTCCGGATCTGTCCCCGGGTGCGCGCGACGCGGGCCGAGTTCGTGGCGCACGTGCAGGCCATCCGCGACGCCTACGCGCGCGAGCCGGGGAGGGGAGGGGTGCTCATGGCGATGGTGGCCTTCCACCCCGAGCCCGAGCCCGCGCCGAGCAATCCCCTCGCGATCATCAACCTCATCCGGCGCTGCCCCGACCCGGCGATCCAGGCCATTCGCCTGAGCACGCTCGAAGAACTCCGCCAGCGCGACAACACGGGCAAGCGCTTCCTGCCGATGAGCGCCGCGCTCGCGCTGCCCCTCGACGCGCCGGTGCGCCGGCCGCTGCACGAGGTCGTCGCCGAGGCCAACGAGCAGACCGTCGCGCGCCTCGGCGTCGAGCGGATGGTGGCGATCGTCGAGGCGATCCGCCGCGACCGCGAGGTGACGTACCGCGCGCTCGGCGTCGAGCCGTAGCCGATCGCCGCGGGCCTTCTGATACGGTCGCGCCCGGAGGTCGAACCGATGACGCTGCGACGGTGGACGGTGGGGCTGGTGTGCGCGTGGTCGCTGGGCTGTAGCGACGGGGCGACGGTGGTCGGCGGCGACGCCGGGGACGACGCCGTCGATGCGCCCCCCATCGACGTGGTGGACGTGCCGGCCATCGACGCGGTCGACGTGCCGGCCATCGACGCGGTCGACGTGCCCGCCATCGACGCGGTCGACGTGCCCGCGGTCGACGTGCCCTTCCGCTGCGCCGACAACGCGGCCTGCGCGGGCAACGCGGGCGGCGCCGTCTGCGAGGTCGCGACCGGCCGGTGCGTGCAGTGCGTGGCCGGCGCCGACACCTGCCCCGCGGGCTCGTACTGCGTCGCCGGGAGCAACGTCTGCGCGAGGGGTTGCCGCAACGACGAGGGCTGCGCGGCGGGCCTCGGGAGCGACGGCGGCGCCGGGCCCGGTCGGCGCTGCGACCTGACGACGCGCGCCTGCGTCGAGTGCGTCACCGACGAGCACTGCCCCGCGGGGACGCTCTGCGTCGGCAACGCCTGCGTCGTCGGCTGCACCGCGGCGCGCGCGTGCCCGGCGGGCCAGTCCTGCTGCTCGGGCGCCTGCGTCGACCCGCTCGCCAACACCTCCCACTGCGGCGCGTGCGACAACCGCTGCAACCTCCCGCGCGCGACGGTCGCGTGCATGAACGGCGTGTGCGCGGTGGCGGGCTGCGCGGCGCCCTACGACAACTGCGACGCCGACGCGGCCAACGGCTGCGAGGCCAACACCCAGAGCGACCTCGCCCACTGCGGCGCGTGCGGCGCCGCCTGCCCGGCGCGCGCCAACGCGACCAGCGCGTGCACCGCGGGCGCGTGCGGCTTCACCTGCGCCGCGGGCTTCGAGAACTGCAACGCCGACCCGAGCGACGGCTGCGAGGTCGACACCCGCACGAGCGCGGCGAACTGCGGGCGCTGCGGGGGCGTCTGCGCGCTGGCCAACGCGACGGCGACCTGCGCCGCGGGCTCGTGCGCGGTGGCGGCCTGCGCCGCGGGCTTCGGCGACTGCGACGGCAACGCCGCCAACGGCTGCGAGACCGACACGCGCACCAGCGCGTCGCACTGCGGCGCCTGCGCGGCGGCCTGCCCGACGCGGGCCAACGCGGTGCCGGCGTGCACGGCGTCGGCGTGCTCGAGCGTGTGCATCGCGGGCTACGGCGAGTGCGACGGCGACGCCGCCGACGGCTGCGAGACCAACCTCGCCAACAGCGCCGCGCACTGCGGCGCGTGCGGGCGCAGCTGCCTCGGCGCCAACGTCACCGCGGCGAGCTGCGCGGCGAGCGCGTGCGCGGTCACGGCCTGCACGGTGGGCTTCGCCAACTGCGACGGCAACGCGGCCAACGGCTGCGAGCTCGACGCCCGCGCCGACCGCGCGAACTGCGGCGCGT
>JAQBQI010000284.1 GCA_028287085.1 Myxococcaceae bacterium | reverse complement strand
CGCCGCCGCGTCGGCGGGCGCGCACGGCGAGGCGTCGGCGGGCGCGTCGACCGGAGCGTCGCCGCAGCCCGCGAGGGCGAGGGCGACGCCGGCGAGCGCGGACCTCACGGCACGAAGGCGACGCCGTACGGCGGCTGCGCCCCGGTGGCGAGGGTCATCGTGGTGAGGGCCGTCCCGTCGGGGCGGTAGACCCTGACGCCCGCGCTCCCGGCGGTGCGGTCGAGCACCCAGACGTTGCCGGCCGGGTCGCGCGCGATGCCGCCAATCGAGCCCGTGGTGAGGATCGTCGCGCCGACCGTTCCGTCGGCGAGGTTGAAGGCCACGACGCGGTTGTCGGCCGCGCCCGCGTCGCCGTTGGCGAGGCGGGTCACGACGGCCCAGCCGCGGTTCTCGTCGAGCATGACGAGGCTCCCGACGTCGCCGCCGAGGGCCGTCTCCAGGACGCTCATGCCCTGCACGCGCAGGCCCACGGGGTCGACGCGCTCGATGCGGCCGTCGAGGCTCTGCGGCGCCGAGAAGGCCACCACGCCCGACTCGGCCACGACGATCGACGCGCCGCTCGGGGTGGTCACCATCGAGACGGGGTTGCGGCCCGTGAGCGCGATCGGCTGCACGCCCGTGGCGGCGGCGTCGGCGTCGACGAGCGCGAGGGTCGTGGGGTTGATGACCGCGATCGACCCGTTGGTCACCGGCACGTAGCGGTTGAGGTTCTGGAGCGAGACGAAGACCGACGCGCCCGCGCGGACGATGTTGGTGGCCTCGGGCGAGCCGTCGGTGTCCGCGGCGGCGAGCAGCGGGGTCAGGTCGATCGAGCCCGTGGCGCCGGCGAAGCCCGCGCGGGTGGGGTCGATGATGCCGAGGCGGGGGAGGGCGTACTGGGCGACGATCGCGCGCGTCGGCGAGAGCGTGAGCACGTCGTAGGGGTTGACCGAGTAGGCGCTGGGCGGCCCGCCGTCGGGGCCCACGGCGCCCATCATGCGCAGGGAGATGCGCCGCGCGATGGCGGGGAGCGCGGCCGGGTCGAGCACGGCGATCTCGTCGTTGCCGCGCAGCAGCGTGTAGACGACGCAGCCGCTCTCGACGGGGACGTGGTCCTGGTCGGGCGAGGTGGCGCCGCTGACGGTCAGCGAGGGCGTCGGCCCGATGGGGCCGAGGCCGTAGCCGCCGGTGACGTAGTCGCTGGTGGTGACGAGCGCGCGGGTGAGCGAGCAGGCCGGCGCCGGGGCGTCGGTGACGTCGGTCGCGGTGCCCGCGTCGGCGATGCCCGCGTCGGTGGTGCCGGCGTCGGCCCTGCCCGCGTCGGCGATACCCACGTCGGTGATGCCGGTGTCGGTGATGCCGGTGTCGGTGATGCCGAGGTCGGTGATGCCGGTATCGGTGACGGCCGCGTCGGCCGGGGCGGGGTCGTCGGAGCAGCCGACGAAGAGGGCGGAGAAGGAGACGAGAGAAACGATGATGTGAGAACGACGCATGGCGGACCTCCCGCGCGCACCCGCGCGGACTTTGGGTTGTCGCGCACGGCCGTGGAGGGCACCGAGAGGGCTGCGGCGGCGTCCTGCGCTGGGCAGGCGGAGGCGCCGACGCACAGACCACACCCCGTGGCCGCGCGCGATGCGATGACAGCCGGTCTCCTGGCTCCCGGATCATCCTCCGACGGCGCCTTCCCCGGCGCTTCGCGCCGCGTGGCAATTGCCGTCGTCGTTCCCGGTTACAGTGGCGGGGGCCGCGCCGGTGTTGCACCGGACTTCCCAAACGCTGTCATCGCGACGTAGGTGTCAAACAGCTCGAGGGGCGCTGAGGCCGATGAGCGACGCGGCTTCTACGCGACTCGTCCGCGCAGGGTCAAGGGGACTGCGCGACGCATCGCGATGGCCCGGAGTGGCACATCGCACCGCGACCAGACGGCGGGCATTTGCGCGCGATCGCGTTGGCATCATGCCTGCTCAACGGAGTCCTCCATGAGACGACGCACCGCCCTCCGCGCTCCCTTCGTGCTGACCCTCGCCGCGACCGCGCTGGGCTGCGGCGCCAGCGTGACGCCCGCCCCGGGCGACGGCGGCGTGAGCAGCGACGAGCCCACCACCGACCGCCCCGTCGTCGAGACCGACGCCCACCGCGCGTGCCCCTCGACGCTGCCCGCGGTGGGTTCGCCGTGCACGCCCGTCGTCGACCCCGAGACCTGCACCGACCCCGGCCGCAGCCCGCCGGGCTGTCCGTCCGGCGTCGGCGTCACGGTGCGCTGCGACCCCGCGACGCAGCGCTGGATCGAGCTCCCCACCTTCTGCAACCCGCCGCCGCCCGTGCAGTGTCCGGCCGAGCGGCCCGAGGCCGGCGCGCCCTGCCCACCAGGCAGCTACCTCACGACGCCGCTCTCGTGCGGCTACGACCTCTGCGGCGAGCGCAACGCCACGGAGGCCACCTGCGCGGGGCCGGGCGGCGTGTGGTCGGTGCAGCGGTCGTCGTGCAATCCGCCCGCGCCGGTGTGCCCCGTCGAGATGCCCGCGCCCGACTCGGCCTGCGCGCTGCCGCCCATCGGCTGCGAGTGGGGCGACTGCGACGGCCGCTCGACCGCGCGCGGCACCTGCGTCAGCGGCCGCTGGTCGATCGCCATCGCCGAGTGCGTGCTCGACGCGGGCGCCCCGGCGGACATCTGATCAGTCGCCTTCGCGG
Organism: Myxococcaceae bacterium; assembly: GCA_028287085.1. Lineage (GTDB taxonomy): Bacteria > Myxococcota_A > Polyangia > Polyangiales > SCUS01. The sequence continues at coordinate 282 of JAQBQI010000284.1, read as the reverse complement.
CGCAGCGTCGAGGTGTCGACCACGCCGTTGCCGGTGCTCTCGCGGAAGGTCATCCGCTCGCCCGCGCAGCGCACCGCGGCGTTGACCCGCGTGGTGCACCGCGGGCTCGAGCTCACGCCGAGGCCGCGCACCGCGCCGCCCTCGAAGCGGCAATTGACGAAGCGATAGACGCAGGTGAGGCCGCTGTTCTCCCAGGACTCGCGCCACTCGCCGCAGGCCGAGGTGTCGTCGCGCACCGTCACCCGCAGCGTGCCGTAGGCGCCGGTGTTCTCGGAGATGCGC
>JAQBQI010000272.1 GCA_028287085.1 Myxococcaceae bacterium | reverse complement strand
CTGGGACCGACGCGGCGCGCGGCGACGTGGTTCGCGTACGGCGGCGGTCCCGACCGCGGGGTCTTCGTCGAGCGCGGCGGCGGCGGCGGGCGGCGCTGGAAGGTGACCGCGCGCGACGCGGCCGTGGTCGATCAGGTCGTGGAGGCGGCCGACGCTCTGGGTGCCGGATCGCCCGCGACCATCGTGACGGCGGACTACGTCTTCCACGCGCTCTACTTCGCCAACGCGACGCACGGGCACCGCATCGTGGAGGCGAACCTCGCGCCGCTCGCGGTGCGGCCGGGCGAGCGGGTGCTCTTCGTGCGGTGGTCCGACGGGGTGTTTGCGCCGGAGTTCTGGCCGCGCGCCGACGTCGAGGCGAACGCCGCGCTCACCGCGCGGATGCGCGCGAGCGACCTCGTGGGCTTGCACCTCGCGCGCACGCTGCGGCAACCGAACGGCGCCCCGCTGGTCGAGCTCTGGGCGGCGACGGGGCGGTAGGCGGTCGGGCCTGGGAAGCCCTCCCCCAACCCCCACCCAGTTCCTGAGGGTTGACCTCATCTCCGCCGATGCGAAGGGGGCGCAAGCCGCTGGATCGCTGGGGTTCCGCGCGCTGGCGCGTCACCCCAGGCAATAACAGGAGGGCCGCCCCGGGCAGTGCCCGGGGCTCCGGTCGGGCGTCGCTGTGCTCGCGCCACTCGGGATGCGATGAGGCACGGAGCGAGGGCGTCATCGCGACCTGGGCCGGGCGTCGCTGCGAGACGTGCGCCCATGGATGTCCGACCGGAGCCCCGGGCAATGCCCGGGGCGGCCCTCCTGTTATTGCCTGGGGTGACGCGCCAGCGCGCGGAACCCCAGCGAAGCCGGCGGATGGCACCACTCTTCCGCCTCCGAGATGGGGTCAACCCTCAGGATCTGCGAGAGGGTTAGGGGAGGGCCTCCCGGCCCACGCTCCCCCGTCGCGCCTACCGCCCCGCGCGCCTCCGGTGCGAGACTCCGCGCCCGATGAGCGAACCGCTGTCCCCGTACCTCCGCCGCCTGCTGGTCTTCCTGAGCGTGGCGACCTTCTTCGAGGGCTACGACATGTTCGCGCTCGCGCAGATCCTCCCCAACCTGCGCCGCGACTTCCACCTCAGCACCACCGACGCCGGCATCCTGCTCGCGGTCATCAACGTCGGCACCGTCATCGCGTACCTGCTCATCCGCGTGGCCGACCGCGTGGGCCGGCGGCGCGTGCTCTCCATCACCATCGTCGGCTACACGCTCGCGTCGCTCGCCTCGGCGGCGTCGCCCAACGCGTGGGTCTTCGGCCTCCTCCAGTGCCTCGCCCGCGTCTTCCTCATCGGCGAATGGACCATCGCCATGGTCATCGCCGCCGAGGAGTACCCCGCCGCCCGCCGCGGGACCGTCATCGGCATCCTCCAGGCCTGCTCGTCGCTCGGCGGCATCGCCTGCGCGGGCCTCGTCCCGCTCATGCTCCGCAGCCCCATCGGCTGGCGCCTCGTCTTCGTGGTCGGCGCGGTGCCGCTCACGATCATGGCCTTCGCGCGCCGCGGGCTGAAGGAGACCCGCCGATTCGAGGAGGCCCACGCCGCCGGCCCGACCCTCCCGCAGGGCGAGCTCACCGCGGTGCTCCGCACGCCGCACCTCAGGCGCATCCTCCAGATGGCGGTGATCTGGTTCCTCTCGTACGTGTGCACGCAGAACGCGATCACCTTCTGGAAGGAGTTCGCCCTCGCCGAGCGCGCGTACTCCGACGCGCAGGTGGGCGGCGCCATCACCGTCGCGGCGCTCGTCTCGATGCCGCTGGTCTTCCTCGCGGGCAAGCTGCTCGACGTCGTCGGGCGCAAGCGCGGCGCGGTCATCATCTACGGCGTGCTCTCCGTCGGCGTGTTCAGCGCGTACACGCTCCGGGGACACGGGGCGCTCACCGGCGCGCTGGTGCTCGCGGTCTTCGGGTGCAGTGCGTTCCTGCCGGTGCTCAATGCGTTTACGACCGAGCTCTTCCCGACGGAGTACCGGGCCGACGCCTTCGCGTGGTCGAACAACCTCCTCGGGCGCATCGGATACGTGCTGTCGCCGCCGCTCGTGGGGTTCTTCGCGGCGCGCTACGGGTGGGGGCCGACCGTCGGGGCGACGGCGGTGTTCCCGCTGCTGGCGCTGGGGTTGATCCTGGCATTGCTTCCCGAGACGGGCGGGCGCGAGCTGGAGGAGACGGCGGGGATGTGATGCTGATTGGCGATCAGGTCCGCCACGTTGTCCCTGACTGCCAATCAATCCGACCCGTAGCGAGCGTTGACCCGGCGCAGGCGCCACGGTAGCAGGGCTTCACGGTACGACCCGAAACAGGCATTGGGGGGTAAGGGCGCATGGTGACCATTCGAGTTCGATGGCTTCTGGGCGTGTGGGCGGCCACTGCAATGATCGGCTGCGGGTCGCAGCCCACCGCCACGACGGATTGCGTCTCCGGACAGACGACCACCTGCGCGTGTCCGGGAGCCTCGACGGGCACCCGCACCTGCGGGCCGTCGCTCACCTTCGGTGCCTGCGTCTGCGACGGATCGGACGCCGGGGCCCTCGACTCCTCGCCCGCCGACGCCTCACCCGCCGACGCCCCGCCCGCCGACGTCACGACGAGCGACCTCGGCGCAGCGGACGTCGGCGGTGCTTCGCGCGATGCGGGCGTTGCGGACGTCGGCGTCGACGTCCCCGTGGTCACGCCAGCGTGCCCGACCGGCATGGTCTACGTCCCCCCCGCGATGTTCACGATGGGCAGGACCACCGACTTCGCGAACCGGTACTCACCCGCTCACCCGGTGCGACTCTCGGGCTTCTGCATCGACCTCACCGAGGTGACCGTCGCGGCCTTCGGCGAATGCGTCGCGGCGTCGGCCTGCGCCGCGCCCGACGCCATCCGCGACTCCTGCAACTGGGGAATGGCCGCGCGTGCCGACCACCCGGCCAACTGCCTGAGCTGGACCCTCGCACGCACCTATTGCCAGTGGCGCGGAGGCGACCTCCCCACCGAGGCGCAGTGGGAGTACGCCGCGCGAGGGACCGACGACCGCGTCTACCCGTGGGGCACCAGCCAGACGAGTTCGGTCGCGTGTTGGCAGGCCGCCTTCGTCTCCCACCGCACCACCTGCCCGGTCCGTTCGTTTCCCGCCGGGCGCTCGCCCTTCGGCCTCTTCGACATGACCGGCAACGTCGCGGAGTGGGTCCGCGACGCCTACTCCGGGTACGACGCGTCCACGACGCCCCTCCAGGATCCGTACAACGCCGGCACGGCCCGCTCGTCGCGCATCACGCGCGGCGGTCAGTTCGACTCGACGGACACGATCACCGGGAGCACGTACTTCCGGGACAGGCACGAGTCCGAGCTCGGCTGGCAGCAGTACGGGTTTCGGTGCTCGCACCCGACCCTGTGACCGCTGCCGCCAGGCCCTCGCGGGACAACCGCTACGCCACCGCCGCGAGCAGCACCGCCACCGCGGTCGCCGTCGCGAGCAGCGGCACGGCCCACGCGAGGAAGTAGAACACCTCCCGCTGCACCTCCTTGCCGAAGAGTCGCTCGGCCAGGTTGAAGCGGAACAGCGCGAGGTTGACCACCAGGCTCAACCCGAGTGTCAGGTAGTTCAGCCCGAAGAGCCGCGTCACCGTGTTGTCGCCGCCCGCCACCGACTTGAACTCCCCCATCACGGTGAAGTTCAGCGCGATGACCGCGAAGAGCCCGCCGACAATCACATTGGCGAGTTCGAAGGCTTCGATCTTGAAGCCGCCGTCTTCCCACTTGTTGAGCCACATCGCGAGCAGCGGAATCAGCAGCGACGCAAACAGCGGGATGAAGATCGCCGCCGCGGTCTTGCCCGACTGCCGCTCGACCTCCAGCGCCACCCAGAGCCGCGCGTGCGACTCCCCGTGCCACCCGTCGATCGGGTCGCGCCAGAGGCTCACCAGCCCCGGCGTCCAGCCGTCGAGCTGCACCGACGGGGAGACCCGGCTGTAGTCGAGGTCGTCCTGGCGGAAGTCGAGCGCGACCTGGTCGAGGTTCTCGCGCTCGGAGATGAGCGCCACGCCGAGCTTCTGCCGGTCGAAGGGAAAGCGCTCGGTGTCGAAGGTCGTCGCGAACTGCGCCGACGTGCGGCCCATCAGCTCGACCCGCCCGTCGGGATACACCCGCAGCCCGTGGCTCTGGTGCGACGCCTCGCCGACCATGTTGGCGAGCCGCACCTCGGGCGACCAGATCTCCCCGAGGCGCGCGTCCGCCGCCGCCCCGCGGTACTCGACGTACTCGCCCGCGACCGTCGCCGGATCGACGCGCAGCCGCGGATCTTCCCAACGCAGCCGCAGGTCGACCGTCGCGCCGAAGGTCGCCGCGTTCTCGTCGATCGCCGGCACCTCCACGAAGAACAAGCCCACCCGCACCACCACGGGCAGCCCCTTCCCGAGCGGCACCGTCGTCGCGGGCGCCGTCGCCGCGGGCGCCACCTCCGGCACCGCCACCGCCGCGTCTGCGACCGCCACCGCCGCATCTGCGACAACCACCGCCGCGTCCGCTTCGGCGGGCGCGTTCGCCCCGGCCATCAGCTCGACCTCGGCCTGCGAGCGGCGGTGGTGGTGCTGCGCCGCGGCCGTCGCCGGCAGCGCGAGCCCCGCCGCCACCAGTAGCGCGACCAGCAGCCGCCTCACGCGCCCCCCTGCGCGCGCAGCCGCTCGTGCTGCCTCGCCAGCTCGCGGAGCTCCTCGCAGAGCGCGTCGGGGTCGTCGACGGACTGCGCCCGGTCGCCCGCGGCCAGCGCCGCGAACTTCTCGGTCACCGCCGCCAGCGGCCGCAGCAGCACGCCCCGCAGCACCACCAGGATCACCCCCATGAGCAGCACGATGGCGAAGACCGCCAGCAGGCACTGCCACACCAGCGAGCGCCCCGCGGCCGCGCGCGACGCGCTGAAGTCCCGCGCCACCGCGATCACGCCCAGGGGCTGCCCCGCGCTGTTGCGCAGCGGCATGAGCAGCACCCCGTAGGGTACGCCGAGGGCGTCGCGGTTCAACGGCGTGGGCCCGGCGACGGACGCGAGGTCGCCCGCGTCCACCAGGCGCCGCATCAGCGCCCAGTTGGTCGCGTGGAACTTGATGTACCGCCCGACGCGGTTCTGCTCGTTGAGCACGTCGCCGCCGAGCCCGGTGGCGATCGTGCGCAGCGGGCTCTCCTCGACGAAGACGACGGCGTCGAGCCCGAAGGTCGACTTCATCGCGTCGAGCACCGCCCCGAACTCGATGCCGACCTCGAAGCTCCCCGCGTGGCGCCCGTCGGGGCCGCGCACCGGCACGACGCCGAAGATGGCGGGCCCGGCGCGCGCGACCGCGAGGCCCGAGCGCGGCGTCTGGCTCTGGTTCACCGCCACCACCATCGGCCGGAACGACGCGAGGTCGTCGCCGTGCTGCGCGGGCGCGTGCAGCCGCAAGAACGACGTCGCGGGCGGCAGGTGGAACTGCATCTGGTCGACCCCGAAGCGCTCGCGCTGCGCGCGGAACATCTCCGCCGTCTCGGCCAGCATGCGGGGCCGGTCGCGCGCCGCGAGCGCGGCCTGCACCGAGGGGAGCTGCGCGATCATGTCGGCCCGCGCGAGCGCGCGGCTCGACGCGCCGTCGAGGCTCGACGTCACGATCGAGCGCATCAGCGCGAACTGCCCCTCCTCGACCGAGCGGGTCACGCCCCTCGACAGGCGGTGCGTCAGCGCCGCCATCGCCACCACGACCACCACCACCGACGCGATCAACAACGACGGTGCGCTGCGTCTGAATCTCATCCGCGGAGTAGACCCCCGAAGCCGCGCCGGCGGTCAATCATCCCGGGCCGCGCCCCCGCCGTCGGCCCCGCCGACCCATTCCGCCGCGGCGACCGCGCGGATTGTTGCCAGTCCCTCCGGGAGTCCCGTTACACTGGCGCCAACCGTGACGTCCCTCCGAGTCATCTCCAGCGAGTACATCGACGCCATCAGCGCCCTCGATGTGCGGGGCTACAGCGTCGAAGGGGTGTTGGGGCGCGGGGGCATCGGCGTCGTCTTCGCGGCGACCTACGAGTCGCGCCCCGTCGCGGTGAAGGTCGCGTGGCCCCACGCGGGCGAGCACGACGGCGGCCTCGGCGAGAAGACCGTCCACCGCCTGCGCGCGCCGAAGCTCACCGACGACGGCCTCGGCCCGCGCTTCGTTCCGCCCACCGAGCTCGGTCGCTGCAACCGCGTGATGCTGGGCGAGGTCGCGCGCATCCGCGAGGCCGAGCACCCGTCGCTCATCACCGTGAGCGCGCAGCTCAACCTCGACGGCCGGCAGGGCTACGTGATGCCCCGCCTCCGCGGCCGCGCCCTCGACCCGAGCTCGCCCAAGGACGTCGCGCGCCTCGCCGAAGAACTCCACCAGGTGCACGACCTGCACTGGCCGCACGGCGACCTCAAGCCCGAGAACGTCATCCTCTCCGACGACGGCAAGGTCACCTTCATCGACCCCCTCCCCGTCGGCCTCGACCTCGTCACCCCCGACTGGACCCACCTCAACTTCCTCGTCTCGACGCCGCTCGTCGAGAGCGCCGATCCCCGCGACCGTCGGATGTTTCTCCGCCACCGCGACCTCGTCGCGCTCGCGTTGATGGGCGCGCAGGCCATCACCGGCACGCGCCCGTGGGGCCACGCCGAGGTCGCCCGCATGGCCGACCGCTCGGTCGGCATCGAGGCCAAGCGCGAGGTGCTCCGCCAGGCCCGCACGAAGCTCGACGCGCTGCTCCCCAAGCTCCCCGCGGCGCTGCGGCCCTTCGTCGGCCTCGCGCTCGACCCCGGCCTCTGGCCCGACGACGGCCCCATCTTCGCGGCCTACCTCCAGGCGCGGCCCTTCGAGGTGCGCTGCGACGCGCTCACCTCGATGCACCTCGGGCGCATCTTCCGCGACGTCGCGGGCTGAACTTCGCGTCGGTCGAGCGCGACAGCCGTGCCCTTCCCGGTTTAGGTTCCGCCGCCCATGCGCCGCCCGAGCGCCTTCGCCCCGACCCTCCCATGGCTCGCGCTGCTGGGCGCCGTGCTCTGCTTCTTCGGCGCCAACGTCGGCCGGACCTGGGACTACACCGTCGACGACGCCGGCATCTCCTACTCCTACGCCCGCAACCTCTGGAACGGCGACGGCCTCGTGCTCACCCCCGGCGCCGAGCGCGTCGAGGCCGCCACCAACTTCCTCTGGATCCTCCTGCTCTCGCCCGCCGACGGCCTGGGCATCTCGCACGAGACCCTCTCCAAGGTGCTCGGCCTCGCCTTCGCGGGCTTCGCCCTCTGCGCCATCGCCGCCTTCCCCGCGGTCGCCTACCAGCGCCGCCCGCGCTACTTCGACCTCGTCGCCCCGCTCATCGCCGCGACCTTCGCCCACTCCGCCCTCTGGACCGCCGCCGGCCTGGAGAACGGGCTCTTCCAGTTTCTCGCCGCCGCGACGCTGACGGCGCTCGCGTGGGAGGAGCACGACGCCGCCCGCTTCCCCTGGTCGGCCGTCACCCTCGGGCTGCTCTTCGCGACGCGCCCCGACGGGGCCCTGTACGCCGTCGCCGTCGCCCTCGCCCGCGGCTGCCGCATCGTCATGGGCAAGCCCCGCCGGCAGGACCTCTCCTGGGCCCTCACCCTCGGCCTCATGGTGGGCGCGCTCGAGCTCTTCCGGCTCGCCTACTTCGCCTGGCCCTTCCCCAACAGCTTCTACACGAAGAAGCGCACCTTCGACTTCGGTAAGGACCTCACGAAGTTCGACTCCGCGGGCTGGGTCTACCTCCGGGCCTTCGTGCGCACCTACGACCTCACGCGCGCCCTCGCGCTCGTGCCCGCGCTGCTGCTCGCGCTGCGCGCCCCGGTCGCCCGCATCGCGCTGCTGCTGAGCATCGCCGCGGGTCTCTTCTTCCCGGTCTACTCGCACGGCGACTGGATGGAGGAGTGGCGCTTCCTCACCTACGTCCTGCCGCTGCTGGCGCTGGGCTTCGCCGAGGCCGTGCGCGCCCTCGCCCGCGTGCTCGTCGTGGCCGCGCCCCGCAGCCTGCGCGCGCCCGTCGCCATCGCGCTCACCCCCTTCGCCGCGTGGATGATCGTCAAGGAGACCACGCACCACTACCCGGCGCGCTTCGCCAACACGCGCCGCCACGACACCCTGGAGTTCTCGGTCGTCCGCGGCCGCGCCCGCTACTACGCCGCCGCGGCGCGCGCGCTCGACCTGCGCGACGCCTCGGTGCTCGACCCCGACGTCGGCGGCATGAGCTACGACTCGGGCCTTGAGGTGGTCGACCTCTTCGGCCTCGGCGACGTCGCCATCGCGCGCACGCACCCGCAGGACGAGCCCGGCATGCGCGAGGCGATCTTCCACGAGCGCCGCCCGACCTTCGTGCACCTCCACGGCGCCTGGTACGCCGCCGTCAGCCTGGAGCGCCTCGAAGAGCTCGACGAGGCCTACCTCCACCTCCCGGGCTTCATCGGCGCCGAGCACGACGACGCGAGCAACTACGTCCGCCGCGACGCCCTCGCCGCCCCTTGGACCGAGGAGGCGCACACCGGTCCGCTCTTCTCCTCGGGCCCCGCCGGGCACATCGAGGGCTACACGCTCTCCGCCCGCGGGCTCGAGCCCGGCACCACGCTCCGCGTCGAGCTCACCTTCGCGCACGGCGAGGAGGCCACCCCGGGGAGCATCGTCGCCGAGCCCTTGCAGGGCGGCTCGCGCGTCTCGGTTCCGCTGCACCTGCTGGGCGACGTCGTGCCCGTGGCGGGCCTGCTACCGGGCGAGCGGCCGTGGACGCGCGCGCGCCTCGTGCTGCCCGCCGGGCGCTACGAGATCCGCTGGCGCAACGACCAGGCCGAGGCGACGCTCGGCACCGTCACCGTCGCCCGCGGCGAGGAGCGCCGCGAGCTCGACCAGATCCGCCAGACCATGGACGACCTGCTCGCCCACGGCCGCCTCCACGACGCGCGCCGCCTCGTGCTCGGCCTGCGCCTGCGCAGCGCCGACGACGCCGGCTCCGACGCGCGCGCGCTGGTCTACCGCTACGCCCGCGCCCTCGGCGAGCGCGCGCTCACGCTCTCCGGGCAGTCGCAGTTCGGCATGGCGCGCGAGCTCGCCGCGCAGGCCCGCCTCTTCGGCCGCCACGACCCGGAGACCACCACGCTGGTGCAGCGCACCGCCGAGCGCATGGCCGAGCGCTCGCGCGCCGCCGAGCGCTCGCGGCAGATCGAGGAGTCCTTCACGCTGGCCCGCGACGCGGTGCTGCTCGACCCGCGCCGCAGCTGGATGCGCCGCCGCGCCGAGACGCTGCGCGCGCAGCGCCGCCACGAGTACGACGGCGGCCGCGAGATCGCCGCCTACCGCAACGCCGCCTGGGCGCTCGACCACCTCGGCGAGGGCGGCGACGAGCGCAAGGACTTCAACGACGCCCTCGTGATGCTCGGCTCGATCGGCCGGGCGGTCGACGCCGCCGCGCTGGTCGACCGCACCGGCGTCGAGCCGCGCACGCCCTGGGCGCGCCTCGTCGCGGCGCGCGGCTACCTGAGCCGCGGCGAGCTCGACGAGGCCCGCCGCCTCGCCGCGACCGTCCCCTGCCGCGACGCGTGGGACCCGTCCTTCGCGCAGGCCTACGCGGCGCTGGCCGGGCGCCCCTACCGCGCCGGCGACGGCGACTGCGGGCGCGTCGGGGCGCTCGCCGCGTGGGAGCGCAACGCCGCGCCCTTCGACGCGACCGAAGGGTCCTTCGAGGCGTCGCGCTACACCGGGTGGACGGCCACCGGCACGGCCTTCAACCTCGGCCCGGTGCACGACCTGCCGGCGGGGCAGACCTTCGTCAACGGCTGGCGCGGCCAGCGCTACGCGACCTCCTTCAACCGCGCGGGGGACGCCGCCGTCGGGACGCTGCGCTCGCGCGAGTTCACGGTCAGCACCGACGCCATCTCCTTTCTCATCGGCGGCGGCTCCAACGTCGAGGAGCTGGGCGCGCGCCTGATGGTCAACGGCGAGGCCGTGCGGCGCACCGCGGGCGCCGACAACGAGGGCCTGCACCGCGCCTACTGGGACGTGCGCCAGTGGCGCGGCCAGCGCGCGACGATCGAGGTCTACGACACGGCGACGGGGGGCTGGGGCCACGTGATGGCCGACGACTTCCTGCTCGAGCCGGTGGCGCCCCACCGCTGAGGCTTCAGCGCAGGTCGGCGCAGCAGCGGAAGCCGATCGAGTAGTCGTGGTAGCTCGGGTTGTGCGCGCGGGTGGCGTAGTCGCAGCCGAAGCCGTTGATGTGCACGTCGACGTAGTACCCGCCGCGGAAGACCCCGCGGCCCCCGCGGGTGGTGGCCTCGACCCACTCGTGGAGGTTGCCCACCATGTCGAAGACCCCGAAGCGGTTGCGGCAGCGCGCGTGCGACCCCGCGCGGGCCAGCGTGTTGGGCAGCTGGTTGAGCCGCGGGTCGTTCATCTGCACCTCGTGGAAGACGTCGCCCGGCCCGAAGATGCGCCGCACCGGCCCCTCGCGGTCGTCGTTGCACCGGCGCGGAACATACGTCGGCCCGTAAGGCCACGCGCTCGGCGTCGGCCCCTTGCAGGCGCGCACCCACTCGGGCTCGGCGCACAACCTCCGCCCCGCCGCGCGGCAGGCGGCGCGCGCCTGCACCTGCGAGATGTAGCCCTGCGGGAAGGCCCCGGCGCGCGCCACCGCCCGCACGCGCGTCCCCGGCACGAGCGCCCGGTAGGGGCTCCACGGGCGGGTGCGCCCGCGGCCGAGCACCTCGACGAGCGAGGCCTCGTAGCGGTCGATGCAGAAGTCGCCCGCGACGGAGATCATGCCGGCGGGGCACCCGCGGCGGCGCTGGCCGACGAAGCCCATCGACCCGACCGCGAGCGCGGCCAGCAGGCCGTAGGTGAGGGTCGCGTGGATGCGTCCGCGGGCGCCCATCGCTACGCCTCGATGTCGGGCTCCACGAACTGCCACTTCACCTCGGGGCAGCGCGCGCGCACCCGGTCTTCGAGCTGGTTGATGGCCTCGATGAGCTCGGCGCCGGTGAGCCCCTCGCGGGCCTGCACCTTGAGCGCGAGCACCACCTCGCGGGGGCCCTGCTGGAGGCTCACGAAGCGCAGCAGCGCCACGAGGCGCGGGTCTTCGCCGAGGGCGGCCTTCACCTGGGCCTCGATGCCCGGGTCGGCGCTCTCGCCGAGCAGCAGCGACTTGGTCTCGCGCGCGAGGAAGAAGGCCACGCCGATGAGCCCGAGGCCCACGGCGACGCTGCCGAGCCCGTCCCACACGCCGTCGTGCGTGCGCCACGCGATGAAGAGAAACACCGCCGCGAGCGACAGCCCGATGACCGCCGCGAAGTTCTCGCCCGTGACGACGATGAGGTCGGCGTCCTTGGTGTCGCGCAGGCTGCGGGCGAGCGAGGCCTTGCTGCCCGACTGCTTGCGCACCTCGGCGACGCACTGCGCGAGCGAGGCGCCCTCGAGCGCGAGCGACAGCCCGAGCACCAGGAAGGCCCAGCCCACCCGCTCGACCGGCTCGGGGTGCATCACCTTGTGGACGCCCTCGTAGATCGCCACGATGCCGCCGCCGAAGAAGAGCATCAGGGCGACGAGGAAGCTCCAGAGGTACGACTCGCGGCCGTGACCCATCGGGTGCGACGCCGACGGCGGCCGCTGCGCCTGCCGGTTGCCGATGAGCAACAGGATCTGGTTGGCGCAGTCGGAGAAGGAGTGCAGCGCCTCGGCGAGCATCGAGCCCGACCCCGTGACGAGGGCGGCGGCGGTCTTCGCGAGGGCGATGCCGACGTTGGCCGCCAGCGAGGTGAGGATGACCTTCGTGCTGCCGCCGTGTGCCATGACGGCGGCGACACTAGCAGACCGCGCCGGTGACCGCGCAGGGCGCTCCGTGATAGCCACTGGAGGCATGAAGGCACGTCAGCGATCTCGGTGGGCGTACGCGTGGCTCCTCGCGGCGTGGGCGGCGGCGGGCTGCACCGAAGACAACCCCAACGTCATCGGCGCGACGTGCTTCCCCGCGTGCCGCGCGGGCACCGTGTGCTCCCCGGGCGGCCAGTGCGTGAGCGCGTGCAACCCCGCCTGCAGCGCGACGCAGACCTGCGTCGGCTCGGGCGCGAGCGCGCAGTGCGTGGCCGACGCGGGCTTCGCCGCCGACGTCGGCGCGACCGTCGACACGGGCACCGCCCCCGCCGACACGGGCGCCGCGCCCGCCGACGACGGCACGGCGCCCACCGACAACGGCAGCGCCCCGAACGACACGGGCACGTCGCCCGTCGACAGCGGCGCCGGCCCCACCGACGCGGGCGGCCCCGTCGACGTGTACACCCCGCCGATGAACTGCGGCATGCCCGGCCAGACCTGCTGCGTCGGCCGCGCTTGTTACGGGGGTGGGTATTGCGAGGGCGGCACCTGCCGCGCCCCCTCGGCGCGCGACCCGGGCGAGTGCAACAGCGCCGCCGACTGCCCGACGGGCCAGGGCTGCGGCGGTCCCTTCGTGTGCGGCGGCGGTCCCGACGCTGGGGTCAACGACGCGGGCGCGATCGCCACGCGCCGCTGCTTCCACTGCGAGACGCCGCCGGGCGCCGCGGCCTTCGGCGCGGCCTGCACCAACGGCGGCGACTGCCAGGGCGGCATCTGCTCGAGCGGTCGGTGCACCGTGTCGTGCCCCGTCGGCGAGGCCGGCGACGCCCAGTGCCGCGCGCGCGGCGCGACCCAGCGCTGCGTCAACCTGTTCTTCCAGCCGGTCGCGATGGGCCCGCTCACCACGCTCGGCGTGTGCGCGCCGTCGTGCGCCCGCGACGCCGACTGCGCGGCCGACGCCGCGTGCGTCCCGCGGCTCAACTACTTCACCGACCGCATGGACTTCTCCTGCGCGCCGCCGGGCGCGACGGCCACCACGCCCATCGGCGCGGCGTGCAACCCGTCGGCGTCGTCGAACACCTGCCGCAACTTCTTCTGCATCTCGACCTCCGCCACGGCGGGCTATTGCACCGGCCCGTGCACCGTCGACGCCGACTGCCCCGCCTCCGCGTCGCACTGCCGGCCGATCGGCTTCTCGCGGCCGAGCGGGGCGATCCAGGACGGCCTCGCCTGCAACCCGACCTGAAACAAGCCGCCGCCGCTCGATTGCGCTCGATCCGTAGACGATCCGCTGAGAGCCCGCGCCGCGGGCTTTCGATGGCGGGCACCGTCCCCCATCGTTGCCGCGGGCTTCAGCCCGTCGGCACATCGGGCGTCGCGCCCGGACAAGCTCAGCGGCCGCATGAATGGGCGCGCCCCGGATACTCCACCCCGTAAAAGCAGACGCCCCGGAAGAGAGGCACTCGGCCTCTCCCTCCGGGGCGTCACGCGCGATGCGCGAGGCCGATCAGCTACCCGGCGAGAAGGTGAACGGGAAGCTGAACTCCACGCTCCCGCCCTCCGGGGCCGGGAACACCAGGCCGCGGAGGCGGCCGCTCACGCACGACCCGACCGGCGGCGACGTCGACGCCAGCGGACCGCCCGCGGAGATGCTGGTGATGCGGCCGCTGGAGCCGATGGTGAAGTTCATTTCGAGGCGACCCGCGAGGGTGGGGTTGTTGCGCAGCTCGCGCTCGTAGCAGGCGCGGATGCCGCCGAGCTGACCGCGGATGATGCGGGCGACCGCGTTGGCGTCGACCTGGCCTTCGCCGCCGGTCGAGTCGCCGCTGCCGATGTCGGCGTTGCCGCGGATGACGCGCTCGCGCACGACCTCCTGGCCGCTGCCGATGCCCTCGCCGCCCGACGCGACGGCGCCGCCCTGGCCGAGGCCGCGGCCGCCGAGGCCGCC
>JAQBQI010000260.1 GCA_028287085.1 Myxococcaceae bacterium | reverse complement strand
GAGAACGCCGCCGCGCTCGGCCACGAGGCGCTCACCGCGCTGGCCGCCGCGCTCGACCGCGGCAGCTCGCGGCGGCTCGGCGACGAGTCCGCCTACGCGGTCGACGTGGAGCTGTTGCTCGGCCTCGGCCGCGACCCCTCGGAGTGCGACCTGCCCGCGTCGCTCGCCCGTCGACTGGTGGGCCGCGTCGCGCGGGTTCCGTCGTTGCGCGAGCGCAGCGACGACGTCGAGTCGCTGGTCTACGCCGCGATCGACCGGGCGTGCCGCTGCGCCGACCGCAGCCCGCTGGGCATCGCCCCCGACGCGCTCGCGGCGCTGCGGGCCTACCCCTGGACGGGCGAGCTGCCCGAGCTCGACGCGACCGTCGCGCACGCCGTGGCGTCGGCGCGGGGCTCGCGCATCCAGACCGAAGACCTGCCGCCGCGGGTGCGGGCGACGGTCTTCCAGGTGGTGCGCGACGACGACGACGACGAGCGCTCGCCGGGCGCCGCGCTCGACGACTGAGCGGGCGCGTCAGTTCGGCAGGTCGCGGGGGTCGACGCCGCCGCGGATGACCCGCAGCTTCGGGCCGCTCTCGCGTCGCGCGCGCGGCGCGCGGGTGTTGCCGAGCACGACGCCCGCGAGGAAGCCGGCCAGCGACAGCACCGCGCCGGGGCTGCGCGCCGCGAGGAACCCGAGCGCGAGGATGCCGCCGAAGAGGGCGGTGAACTGCCGGCCGGTGAGGGTCACGAGGCCCATGAAGGAGGTCGGGCGGGAGCCCTCGGTCATGCCCCACGCCGCGGTGAGCATCGCGGTGGCGGCGACGGCGCCGTAGGCGCGCTGGGTCCAGAAGGGCGCGAAGAGGGCGCCGACGGCCACCACGACGAGGCCCGAGAAGACGGTCGCGACGGCCATCGAGACGAGGGTACGGCGCAGGCCCCAGCGCGACTCCATCGGGCTGCCGAAGAGCCACAGCGCGATGACGGTGAACGCGATCGACTGGACGCCCGCGGGGTCGTGCACAAGTCCGTGGGTGAGGAGGCGCCACGGCTCGAGATGCACCACCCGCGACGGGACGAGCACCAGCGCCGTGAAGGGCCCCATCGGGTCGGGCGCCGCGCCCGCGTCGGGCGTGCGGCTCACCAGGGCCTCGACGAGCCAGACGCCCACGAGCAGCACCGACAGCGCCTTCATCGCGCGCGAGAAGGCAGGGACCGCGATCTGGACGGAGGGTTCGTTCATGGGGCGCCCGAAGGCCTCCACGGACTGTGCAACCAAGGCCTCCCGGGTGTCACGCCCTCCCCGACACCAGCAGCAATCGAGCGTGCCCGCGCATTTTCCTTCGTTGGTGGTGGCGAGAGATCCACGGTGACGATGCGGTGGAGGGGACTACGGTGAATTCCCATTCTTCTCCGCGGCCGCAGCCGTCGAGTTCAGCCCAGAGGCGCGACTCCGTGAGCGATCTTGAGCCAATGATGTCGGCCCCCGGGGTGCAGCGCCTGGGTCGATACACCCTGCGCTACCGCATCGCGGAGGGGGGCATGGCCTCGGTCTACCTCGCGCAGCAGACCGGCACCGCGGACTTCCATAAGTGGATCGCGATGAAGGTGATCGACCCGCAGATCGCCAGCACGCGGCGCTTCGTGAAGATGTTCCTCGACGAGGCGCGGCTCGCCTCGCAGCTCGACCACCCCAACCTCTGCACGGTCTTCGACTTCGGCGAGGAGCGCGGGTCGTGGTTCATCGCGATGGAGTACCTGCACGGCGAGAGCCTCGGCGTGCTGGCCCGCACCGCGTGGAGCACCGGTCGTCCGCCCCCCTACGAGCTGGTCGCCCGCATCGTGGCCGACGCCGCGCGGGGCCTGCACGCGGCCCACGAGCTGCGGCTCCCTTCGGGCGCGAGCGCCGGGGTGGTGCACCGCGACGTGTCGCCCGAGAACATCTTCGTCACCTACGCGGGTCCGACCAAGGTGGTCGACTTCGGCGTCGCGTGCTGGAAGGAGCAGACCCCCGAGCGCACCGGCGCGGGCGAGCTGCAGGGCAAGATCGCGTACATGAGCCCCGAGCAGCTGCGCGAGCAGTCGATCGACCGCCGCGCCGACCTTTGGTCGCTCGGCGTGGTTCTCTGGGAGGTCACCGTCGGCCGCCGGCTCTTCCGGCGCAAGACCGACGCGGCCACGATCGACGCCGTGCTCGGCGAGCGCGTGCCGCACCCCTCGCGCTTCCGGCCCGACTACCCCGACGAGCTCGCGGCGATCGTCAACCGCGCCCTCGAGCGCGACCGCGGCAGGCGCTACCAGACCGCGCTCGAGCTCGCCCGCGCGCTCGAACGATGGCTCGCGACCACGGGGCATCCCGGCGGCACCGGCGAGGTCGGCGACTTCATGCAGGCGCTCTTCGCGGCGCAGATCGCGGTGCGCGAGCCGCTGCTCCGCGCGACCCGCGCCGACATGCCGTTGCAGGAGATCTCCGAGGTCTGGCACGCGCCGCCCGCCGCGCGACCCTCGTCCGATAGCCCGCCCGACGATGCGCGCGCGAGCGAGGTGCCCGACGCGCGCCCGGCCACCGCGGTCGACCGCAGCGAGGAGGTCACGGTGCTGCGCCCCTACCGCTCGTCGGCGCGGTCGCTGCCGCCGACCTCCTTCGTGCCCGCGGCCACCTCGTCGGGCTCGGTGGCGCCTTCGCGCGTCGCGTCGCTGTTCGAGCACTCCGCCCCGACCACGCCCCCGCCCCCCGCCCCCGCGCCGCGGCACTGGCGCTCCGGCGCGCCCCCTCGCTCGAGCCTGCCGGCGTGGCGTC
>JAQBQI010000248.1 GCA_028287085.1 Myxococcaceae bacterium | reverse complement strand
CAGCCGGCGCTGATCCGGGGGCGGCTGCTGGGCCTGCTGGCGGGCGACGAGGGCCCGCGGTCGGTCGCGCAGGACGGCGACGAGCTGGTGGTGACCGAGGAGTACGGGCGGCGGCGCGCGCGGCGCTTCGCCTACGGGGCGGCGCCGGCGGCGATCGTGCGGCTGTCGGGCGACGGGCGCTGGCTGCTGATCGGCGACCGGCGGCGGGTCGAGGTGTGGGAGCTCGGCGCGGAGATCCGGCGCGCGGGCGTGGTGGACTTCGGGCGCACGAGCGACCGGGTGGGCGCCTTCGCGGTGTCGCCCGACGGGCGTCGCTTCGCCATCGGCACCAAGCGCGGCTGCGTGCTGGTGTTCTCGCTCGGCGCGGTCGACCGATGAGCCCGCGCCCTCCCCCCGACGGACTCCCCTCCTGGCGCGCCTTCGGCACCGCGCTGCTTCGTCCCCCGCGGCCGCGGCTCGCCGAGGCCCTCGCCGTCGCCACGGGCATCGCGCTCGACACCGTGCGCGAGGCCGTCGCCGCGCCCAACTGGGACTGGCGCCAGCTCAACCACCAGCGCGGCCTGCTCTGGAGCACCCCCTCCCTCCCCGGCCGTCTCCCCTGTCCGCACTGGGCGCCGGCGCCCGCGCGCTGGTCGGTGCCGCAGCTCTGGGAGGCCCTCGCCACCCGCGGCCTCGTCCCCGACGCCTGGATCGACGACCCCACCCGGCGCTTCCACGGCGGCGGCCGCGCGCCGGCCACCATGACCGAGGCCGTGCTCCTCGCGAGCGACGCCGAGGGCATCGCCGCCGCCGAGGCGCTCGCCCGCGAGACCGCGCTGCGCCTCGGCCCGTGGCTCCAACGCGGGCCCCCGCGCACGGTGCGCTGGCGCCTCGTCGACTGGTCGCTCTTCCTCTCCGACCGCTGGCGCGACCACCTCGTCGAAGCACCGGGCGGCGC
Source organism: Myxococcaceae bacterium (assembly GCA_028287085.1). GTDB lineage: Bacteria > Myxococcota_A > Polyangia > Polyangiales > SCUS01. The sequence continues at coordinate 3,329 of JAQBQI010000248.1, read as the reverse complement.
GGCCGTGGGCGCGCTGCTGCGGTCGGCCGTCGGCGCCGCGGGCGCGGCGATGACCTACCGTCGGCCCTCGCTCACCGCCGCGGGTGTGGAGGTCGCCGAGAGCCCCAACGTCTTCCGCGAGCTCGCCGAGTCGGTCGCCTCGATCGTCTCGGCCGCCGAGCTCTGGAGCGCCGCGCCCGACCCCTTCGCGCCGCTGCTCACCCTCTGGGCGCGCGGCTACGGCCTGCTCGACACCCGCCCCGCCCTCACCCTCCTCCTCCCCACCTTCGAGGGCCACGGGCCGCCCACCCGCGTCCGCGGCATCTACATCTCGATGGGCCGCTCGCGCCCGCCGCCCGATGCCCCATGATGCGCGCGTGACGCCCGACGCGCTCCCCATCCACGCCGCCCGCGCGGCCTTCGACGCCGCCCTCGCCGCCGGACCCGTCGTGGTCTCCTCACCCACCGGGTCGGGCAAGTCCACCGAGGTCCCGCGCTGGGCCGTTGCGCGCGGCCGCGTGCTCGTCGTCGAGCCCCGCCGCGTCGCCTGCCGCAGCCTCGCCGCCCGCGTCGCCGAGCTCGAGCGCTCCCCCCTCGGAACCACCGTCGGCTACGCCGTCCGCGACGAGTCCGTGGCCTCCGACGCGACGCGCATCCTCTTCGTCACGCCCGGCGTCGTGCTCCACGCGCGCGACCTCGCCGACCGCTACGAGACGCTCATCCTCGACGAGTTCCACGAGCGCAGCCTCGACCTCGACCTGCTGCTGGCGCTCTTCGCCGAGCGCGCCTCCGCCCGCCTCGTGGTGATGTCGGCCACCCTCGACGGCGACCGCGTCGCGCGCCACCTCGGCGGCGCCCACGTCACGGCCGGCGGCCGCGCGTACCCCGTCGACGTGCGCTACCCCGACCCGGGGCCCTCGCTCCCGCGCCCCGACGACCTCGCCGTGCGCGTCGCGCGCGCCGTCGAGGCGGCCGCCGACGACCCGGGCGACGTGCTCGTCTTCCTCCCCGGCAAGGCCGAGATCGACGCCTGCGCGCGGGCGGTACGCAGCAACGCCTTCGAGGTGATCCCGCTGCACGGCGGGCTCTCGCTCGACGAGCAGCGGCGCGGCTTCGAGCCCACCGCGCGGCGCAAGCTCATCCTCGCGACCAACGTCGCCGAGACCTCGCTCACCCTCCCCGGCGTCGGCGTGGTCATCGACACCGGCCTCGTGCGCCGCACGCGCTACCACGCCGGCCGCGGCTTCCTCGCGCTCGGCGCCATCGCGCAGGACAGCGCCGCCCAGCGCACCGGCCGCGCCGGCCGCACGGGCCCCGGCGTCTGCTACCGCCTCTGGGGCAAGGCCGCGATCCTCGACCGCGCGACGGCGCCGGAGATCCACCGGGAGTCCTTGGTTCCGCTGGTGCTGGGGGCGGCGGCGTGGGGGCGGCGGGTGGACGAGCTGCGCCTCTTCGACGCGCCGAAGCCCGCCGCCCTCGACGCCGCGCGCGACGAGCTCACGCGGCTCGGCGCCCTCGACGCCGCGGGCGCGCTCACCCCGCGCGGCGCCGAGCTCTACGGCCTCCCGCTCGACCCTCCCCTCGCCCGCCTGCTCATCGAGGCCCGCGCCCTCGACACCCTCGACGACGTCATCGACCTCGTCTCGGCGCTCGCGGTGGGCCGCCCGCTCTTCCTCCAGCGCGCGGGCGACGACGACGATTTGCGCCGCGGCGACTGCGACGCGACGGCGCTCATCCGCGCGGTGCGCGAGGGCCGCGAGCGCGACGACGGCCTCTCCGCGATGGCCCTGGGCGAGGCTCGGCGCATCCGTTCGAGGCTGCGCCGCGCGCACGGACTCGGCGGCGCGATGACCGACGCGCCCGTCGACCGCGACGCCCTGCTGCGCACCGCCATCGCGGCCGACCCGCGGGTGGTGCACGTCGCGCGCACGCGCGGCAAGACCGTCGCCTTCAGCAACGGCGGAACCGAGCTCGAGCTCGCCCGCGAGAGCGCCGCGCAGCGGGTGAAGAGCCTCGACGCCGTGGTGGTGTTCGAGTCCAGGGCCTTCGGCGTGGGCAGTGACGCCCGCGTGCTGGTGACCTGCGCGAGCCCGCTGTCGCTCGACGAGATCGCCCGCGCGGGCCTCGGGCGCGACCGGCTGGAGCGCGTGTCGCTGGAGAAGGGCGCCGTGGTGGCGCACGTCGAGCGGGTGTACGCGAAGCGGGTGATCGCGACGCGCGAGGAGACGCCCGCCGGCGAGCTCGCGCGCGAGGCGATCGCGACGCTCTTCCTGCGGGGGAGCCTGTTCAAGTCGGCGCTGCCGGTGACGCGCGAGCGGCTCGGTCTGGCGAAGCTCGCGGCGCGCCTCGGGCACGGGGCCGAGCTGCACCCGACGGTGCGCGCGTGCCCGACGATCGAGGAGTGGGTGGCCGCGCGGCTGGTGGCGCTGGGCGTGGCGGGGGGCGACGACCTCGCGCTGCTCTCGCCCGACGACCTGGTGGCGCCCGACGTGCCGGCGTGGCTGCGCGACGAGATCGAGCGGGACCATCCCCGCACCGTGACGGTCGGCGACGCGACCTACGAGGCCGACTACGACCTCGACCGGCGCAAGGTGACGCTGCGTCTCGTGCGCGGCCAGCGCCGCGACCCGCCGCCGTTGCAGTACCTCCCGCGCTTCGCCGGGCTCGGCATCGTGGTGGAGACGGCGCGCGGAGCAACGACGCTGCGCGCATAGCCGGGGGCGCGACGCACGATGGGCACACGGGCGACGGGAGCTTTCGACAACGACGCTGCGGAGATCCCCACCGGCGCGCTCCGCATCGGCGTGGTGGGCTACTCGCGGGCGTGCTTCGACGCCGCCGCGGCGACCCTGCTCGTGCGCGCCGCCCTCGACGCGCTCGACGCCGTGCGCCCCGGCGCGCCGCGGGTGCTCGTCGCCGGGTTCACCGACGTCGGGGTTCCCGCCATTGCCTACCGCGAGGCCGCGCGCCGCGGCTGGCGCACGGCGGGCGTCGCCTGCGCGCGGGCCCACGGGCTGCCGTGCTACCCGGTCGACGAGCGGCTCATCGTCGGGCGCGCGTGGGGCGACGAGAGCGCGGCCTTCGTGGCGATGATCGACGCGCTCGTGCGGGTGGGCGGCGGTCCGCAGTCGCACCGCGAGGTGGCCATGGCCCGCGCGCTCGGGGTCCCGGTCGCCGAGCACGAGCTCCCCGCGATCGACCCTCGCCGCTGATTCTTGTCGGGCGCGACGCCCGCCGTGCCGACGGGCTGAAGCCCGCGGCAACGATGGAGACTCCGACGACCCGCTGAAAGCCCGCGATGCGGGCTTTCGATGGAGGGCATCATCCGCCATGGTTGCCGCGGGCTTCAG
>JAQBQI010000235.1 GCA_028287085.1 Myxococcaceae bacterium | reverse complement strand
GATCCGCCGGCAGGTCGGCCGCGACGAGGGGCCCGACCCGGCGCACCTCGCGCTGCACGAGCGGGCGCACATCGAGCGCACGCTCGCGCTGCACCGCAACAACATGCTGCGCACCGCGCAGGCGCTGGGCATCGCGCGCTCGACCCTCTACGAGCGCATCAAGGACTACGGCATCGCGGTGGCCCGGCGCCCCGCCGGGCGCGCCCGGCTCAGCCCTTCACCCGCATGAGAAACAGCGGGTTCCACGCGAAGAGCGAGAGCTCGGTGCGCGACTGCATCCAGCGCCGCAGCGCCGCCCCCGCCTCGGCGCCGTCGTAGCGCCCCTGCTCGATCAGCCGACACAGCGCCGCGTCGTCCGCCGGAGCGCCCGGCAGCGCCGCCCGCGCGGCGTCCGTGGCCGCGGCCATCTCGGGGCCGCGCGACAGCTCGCGCGACGCGACGCCGAGCACGTGCGTGGCGACGAGGGTCTCGAAGCGCAGCCGCGGGTCGGTGATGGCGGGCAGCACGCGCGTGGCGAGGTGCTCGCGCGCGGCGTCGATGAGGTCGAGCGCGCTGGGGTGCTGCTCGTAGGCGTCGCGCTCGTCGGACATCAGCGTAGTTCCTTCTCGATGGCGTCGATGCGGTCGACGAGCTCCCACTCCATCTCCGCGGCCTTGCGCCCGAGGCTCAGGAGCTCGACCGAGCGGTCGGCGCCGCCCAGGTGGCGCTCGGCCTGGGCGTGGCACATCAGCGCCCAGCGGAGGTTGCCGACGAGGTCCCACCAGACGAAGGCGTCGCGGTCGACGGGCCGCCCGCCCGCGGCGGCATACCCGGCCAGGTAATCGTCGAGCGAGCCGACGCCGCCGACGACGCGCGCGTCCTGCTCGAAGCGCCAGTCGCGCACGGTGACCCAGGCGAGGTCTTCGTGGCGGTCGCCGAGGTGGGAGAACTCCCAGTCGAGCACGCCCGCGAGGCCGGCGCGGTCGACCAGCAGGTTGCCCACGCGGTAGTCGCCGTGCACCAGCACCAGGGCGCCGTCCCAGGCCGGGAGGCGCTGGGCGAGCCAGCGGAGCGCGTAGGTCCAGACCGGGTTGCGCAGGCGCAGGGTGGCGACGACGGCGCGCGCCTGGTGCAGCGCCTCCGCGGCGGGCGAGCGCCCCTCCGTCGGAGCGGGAATGACGGGCAGTCCGTCGACGGGCACGGCGTGGATGACGGCGAGGGCCTCGCCGAGCTGGCGGGCGAGCACCTCGCGGGCGGCGGCGAGGTCGGGCGCGCGCACCACCTTGCGGCCGACGCTCTCGCCCGGCAGCCGCTCCATCAGGAACCACGCCTTCGCCGCCCCGGGCGCCGACTGGTAGCGCGGCCGCGGGGCCTTCACGCCCGCGGCGCAGGCGGCCCGGAGCAGCGCGAACTCGGTGGCGCGGTCGAGGGCGTAGGCGCTCATGTTGGCGCCCATGTCGCGGCGCAGGACGAGGGCTTCGGTGTCGTCGCCGACGCGCAGGTCGAGCGACCAGCTCTCCATCGAGGCGCCGCCCGCGAGGCGCCGCGCGGCGGCGAGGGCGGCGGGCTTCCCGGTGGCGGCGGTGACGGCGGCGAGCAGCTCGTCGCGCAGCGGGTCGGGGAGCGCGTCGGCGCGGATGACTTCGGTCATGGCAGCGGCCGCGGACGCTACACGCTCGCCCCGTGGCTCGCGACCCCGAACGCCGCTACGATCGACCGCCATGGACCCTCAATCGCCCCCGTATGCCGAGCACCAGAGGTTTCTCGCGACGCTGCGGTCGCGCTTGCAGGGGCAGACGCTGTGGCTGCGCCTCGCGACGCTCGCGGGCGTGTCGGCCTGGGTGCTGGTGCACGGTCAGTCGCCCGAGGCGCGCTACCTCTTCGTGGCGCCGCTGCTGGCGCTCGCCGGGGGCGCGCTGGAGCTCGGGCTCGCGCGGCGCGACCTGCTGCTGGGCGCGCTGGCCCGGGTGCCGACGACGGCGGTCGACCTCGAGCTGGTCGAGCCGCAGGTGCCGTGGCGCCGGGCGCTGCTGCGCTCGGCGGCGGCGTGGCTCTACGCGCCGACGGCGGTGCTGGCGGCGGCGATCACCATCGACACCCTGGCGGCGCGGCCCGGCTGGGAGGGCCAGACCATCTGGATGGTGGCGCTCGCGCTGTCGGTCATCGCGGCCTACACGGGGCTGCTCGGCGCGTGGTGGCTGGAGCGCTTCGGCGAGCCCGCGGCGACCACGGTGGGTGCCACGCAGCTGCGCATCGCGGCGGGCGTCGGCTTCGAGGCGCCGCGCGCCGAGACGGCCGGCGGAGCGGCGGTGCAGCGGACGCCGTCGCTGGTTCCGGCCGAGGCGACGCCGGGGCCCTTCCCGGTGAAGCGCGCCGAGTCGACGACCCAGAGCTTCGGCACGCCGCTGACCTGAGCGGGGTGGCGGCCGTCGGCCCTACGGCCCGCAGCTCACCGCGCCGGGCAGCGTGCATCGCCCCGCCTGGCAGCGCGCGGGGTACGCGCAGCTCGACTCGAAGCCGTTGCACGCCGCGCCGTCGGCGCTGAGCGCCTGGCAGCGGCCCTGCCCGAAGTCGTTGCGGTTCAGGCACTCGTAGCCCTCGCCGCACATCGCGCTCGCGGGCTCGGCCGGGTTCGTCACGATCTGCGACAGGCACGCGCCGCCCTCCGCCGCCACCGGCCGGTGGATGCACCGCCGCGCCGCGCGGTCGCACGCCAGTCCCCGCGTCGGCTCGCAG
>JAQBQI010000198.1 GCA_028287085.1 Myxococcaceae bacterium | reverse complement strand
GCGGGCCGAACCACGGGCCGGGTGCGCCGCTCGGCCAGCACGCTCACCACGAGCACGCCGAACGCGATCGCGACGCGCTCGAAGAGCACGCGACGCCGGGGTCGTCCTGGCCGCGGGTCGGTCGACGACGGGGCCTCGTCGGTCGGCGCCACGGCGTCGGTGAGCGTGCGGTCGGTCGGCGCGTTCGGCGGGTCGGGCGACGCCGCGCCCTGCGCCACGAGCTCGCGCAGCGCGCTTACGTCGGAGCGTATTCCGGCGGCCTCGCGGGCGGCGCGGAGGGCGCCGAGGAGCTCGCTCGACGAGGCGAAGCGGTCGCCGGGATCGGGGGCGAGCGCGCGGCGCAGCGGCGCGTCGAAGGCCGCGAGCGCGCCCTCGAGCGGACGCAGGTCGGCGTCGCCCGCCGTCGCGCGCGCGCGCAGGGCGTCGCCCGCGGCGGCGCCGTAGATGCGCTCGCCCGTCAGCATCTCGTAGAGGATCGCCGCCGCCGAGAAGAGGTCGGCGCGGGCGTCGACGCGGTCGCCGCGCGCCTGCTCGGGGGCCATGTACGCGAGCTTGCCCTCGACCCCCGCGCGCGCGGCCCCGTCCGACGCGGAAGCCTGCGCGATGCCGAAGTCGGCGAGCTTCACCTCGCCGGCGAGCCCGAGCAGCACGTTGTGCGGCGAGACGTCGCGGTGCACCAGGCCCCGCGGCGCGCCCTCCGCCGTGCGGAGCGCGTGGACGTAGCCGAGGGCGTCGAGGAGCGCGTCGATCACCGCGAGGGCGACCGCCGGCGGCAGCGCCCCGCCCCCGGCGCGGCGCAGGAGGGTCGCGAGGTCGCAGCCGTCGACGAGCTCCATCGCGAGGAAGTAGTGGTCGCCGTCGCGGCCGAATTCGTAGACCTGGACGACGTTGGGGTGGCGCAGGCGCGCCGCCACGCGGGCCTCGTCGACGAATCGGCGCACGGCCTCGGCGTCGAGCGCGAGCCGGGGGTGGATGCGCTTGATGACGAGCTCGCGGGTGATGCCCTCCGCGCTCATGAGCTCGGCGCGGAAGACCTCGGCCATCCCCCCCGCGCCGATGCGCCCGAGCAGCCGATAGCGTTGGGGAAGCCCTACCGTCACGGGTGGAGTCTACTAGAGTACCGACCCATCATGGACCTCGTAACCCTCCGGCGAGGCGCGCACGCGCCGGCGCGCGACCTGCGGCGATTCCTCCCGACCACGCGCGAGGAGATGGAGGCGCGCGGCTGGGACGCGATCGACATCCTGATCGTGAACGGGGACGCGTACGTCGACCACCCGGCCTTCGGGGGCGCGCTCATCGGCCGCTTCCTCGAGGGCCGCGGATTTCGCGTCGGGATGATCGCGCAGCCCGACTGGCGCGACACCAAGGACCTGCTGCGCATGGGCGTGCCGCGGCTGATGGTGGGCATCACCGCGGGCAACCTCGACTCGATGCTCAACAAGCTCACCGCGCAGAAGAAGACCCGCGCGGAGGACCAGTACTCCCCCGGCGGCCGCACCGGGCTGCGCCCCAACCGCGCCTCGATCGTCTACTCGAACCTGTGCCGCCAGGCCTTCCCGGGGGTGCCGCTGGTGCTCGGAGGCATCGAGGCCTCGCTGCGCCGCATCGCCCACTACGACTACTGGTCCGACAGCGTGCGGCGCTCGATCCTGCTCGACGCGAAGGCCGACCTGCTGATCTTCGGGATGGGCGAGAGCCCGGTGTGGGAGGTCGCGCGGCGCCTGAAGGCGGGCGAGCGCATCGAGCAGATTCGCGACGTGCGCGGCACCGCGTACGCGCTGCGCAAGGGCCAGTGGGAGGACGTGAAGCCGAGCCGCCACGTCAACGACGGCGGCGTCGTGCTGCTGCCCAGCTACGAGCAGGCGCGCACCGACAAGGAGGCCTTCGCGGAGATGTCGCGGGCCTTCCAGTACGAGACCAACCCCGGCAACGCGCGGCCGCTGCTGCAGGCGCACGACCACGAGGCGGTATACTTCAACCCGCCGGCCTTCGCGCTCGAGACCTCGGAGATGGACGGGCTCTACGACCTGCCCTTCACCCGCCAGGCGCACTGGCAGTACGACGCGCCGATCCCCGCCTTCGAGACGGTGAAGCACTCGATCGTCACGATGCGGGGCTGCTTCGGGGGCTGCACCTTCTGCTCGATCACCGAGCACGAGGGGCGGGTGATCTCGTCGCGCTCGGCCGAGAGCGTGCTGCGCGAGGTGCGCGCGCTGCGGCGGATGGAGGGTTTCAACGGGGTCATCAGCGACCTCGGCGGCCCGACCGCCAACATGTACGAGATGCGCTGCAAGGACGACAAGATCGAGTCGGCGTGCCGGCGCCTGTCGTGCGTGCACCCGGGCATCTGCGAGAACCTCGTGACCGACCACGGGCCGCTGCTCTCGCTGATGAAGCGGGTGCGCGAGGAGCCCGGGGTGAAGAAGGTCTTCCTCGCGTCGGGCGTGCGCTACGACCTCGCCGAGCGCTCGCCGGAGTTCATCGAGACGCTCGCGAAGCACCACACGGGCGGCCAGCTCTCGGTCGCCCCGGAGCACTCCAACAAGGACGTGCTCGACAAGATGAAGAAGCCCGGCATCGAGAGCTACGAGCGCTTCGCCGAGCAGTTTCAGTGCGCGAGCGAGGAGGCGGGGAAGAACCAGTTCCTGGTGCCGTACTTCATCTCCGGGCACCCGGGCTCGACCCTCAAGGACATGGTCGACCTCGCGCTCTGGCTGAAGGCCCGCAACATGAAGCCGCGGCAGGTGCAGGACTTCATCCCGACGCCGATGAGCGTCGCGACGACGATGTACTTCACGGGCATCGACCCGCTCTCCCGCACGCCCGTGTACACGGCGCGCGACCTCCACGAGAAGCGCCTCCAGAAGGCGCTGATCCTGTACTGGGACCCGGCGCACCACGACGAGACCCGCGAGGCGCTGACCAAGGCCGGGCGGGCCGACCTCATCGGGACCAAGCCGGGCAGCCTCGTGCCGCCCGCGTCGGGCAAGGGGTCGCTGTCGATCCACCAGCAGCGGGCGGGTCAGCGGGGCCGCGCGCCGGGTCGCGAACGTCGCGGTTGAAGCGCCCGAAGGGGCAAAGTATGGTTGCGCCCCGAAGAGGCGCGGCGGGCGATTGCGGGGGCGACGAAAGCCCCCGCGACCTCGGCGCGTAAGACGTCGCAGAGTGGCGTAGTGGGCGGCGGGAAGTACCCCGACGCCAGAGGAGCCGGTGAGCACGCATGGGACTGATCGACAGCGCGAAGAGCTTCCTGCAGAGCGATGTGGTGAAGAACGGCGTCCGCGAGATGATGATCGCGCGCCCGGAGGACAACAACGACCTGATCTGGAAGCACCCCGATCAGACGATCCCGATGTTCGCGCAGTGCACCGTGCGCGCCGACGAGTGGGGCGTGTTCTCGAAGGAGGGCCGTCCCGTGGGCACGCTCGACGCGGGCCGCTGCACGCTGTCGACGGCGAACATCCCCTTCCTCTCGAACTTCATCGACCAGTACACGGGCGGCAACTTCCTCATGACGGAGTTGTTCTTCGTCAAGCGAACGCCCTTCCCGAAGAAGTTCGGCGGCACCCTCGGCAACATGATCGACCCGATGACCAGCATCCGCCTCAAGGCGCGCTGCCACGGCGAGATCCTGCTGCGTGTCGAGAACCCCGAGACCCTGATCTACCAGTACTTCGGAATGCGGAAGTACCAGGAGCACGCGGACATCTTCGACTGGTTCGTGAACTCCTTCTTCAACACGGTGAAGAGCACGATCGGCAAGCTCGCCCGCGAGCAGCGCCGCTCGGTGCTCGACATCATGGACATGCAGGACGAACTCGCGGCGGCCTGCGTGGCCAACGCCACCGAGCTCGCGCAGGCCGGCATCCGCATCGTGAAGGTCACCAAGCTCGAGGTCGACGTCCCCGAGGAGGACGTGAAGCGCTTCGACGAGATGCGCCAGAAGGTCGCCGAGCAGATGGTCGGCCTCCAGGTCGACGAGATCGGCATCCAGCGCGCGGCGCTCCAGGCGCAGGCGGCCGCGGCCGCGGCGCAGGTCAACGTGTCGACGGCGCAGTACGGCGCGCAGGCCGCGCAGTTCGGCCTCGACCAGCGCCGCGCCAACGACGCGGCCTACGTGCAGATGGCCGGCGGTGACATCGGCCGCCTCGGCCAGTTCGAGGCGATGCGCGGCGCGGGCGCGGGCCTCGCGCAGGGCGGCGGCAACACCGGCCTCGCGGGCATGGCCGCGCAGGTCGGCGTCGGCGCCTCGCTCGGGTCGAACCTGGCGGGCGGCGCGCTC
>JAQBQI010000107.1 GCA_028287085.1 Myxococcaceae bacterium | reverse complement strand
GGGCACGGCGTGACGCTCGCGTGCGGGGCGCTCGTGCCGTGGTCGCGCTGGGTGACGCCGCGGCAGGAGACGAAGCGCTTCGACGCGCGCTTCTTCGTGGCGCCGGCGCCGGCCGACGTGAGCGGCGCCCGCCACGACGGGGGCGAGACCGTCGCGAGCGGCTGGCTCACCCCGCGCGGAGCCATCGCGCGGGCGCAGCGGGGGGAGATCGTGCTGGCGCCGCCCACCTGGCGCACGCTCGCGGAGATCGCCGACGCGCCCGACGTGGCGACGCTGCTGGCGATGCCGCGGACGCCGGCGGTGCCCTGCGAGCCGACGGTCGTGGCGCTCGGCGACACCTTCGCGGTGGTGCTCCCCGACGATGCCGGTCAGCCCGACCGTGCGCGTCGCGACGGCGGGGGCGGACTCCCGACCCGCTTCATCTACCGCGACGGGACGTGGGAAACGACGGGCTGAGGTCGGGCTACATCGGGGGTTGCGAGACTCCAGCGTCAGGAGCAGCCTCGCTCCGATGTCAGATGTCGTTCGGCGTCCGTCTGGGTCCGTCGTCCCGGGGTCCGTGCAGCGAGCGGGCGGGGCCCGGCCGCGCCCCGACCCCGCGGCAGAACCGGTCTATCTCGCGTCGCAGCTCGCCTCGATCTGCGACGTCGACCTGAAGACCATCCACAACTGGTGTCACCGCGTCGACGAGCAGTCGTCGGAGGCCGCGCTCGCGTCGTTTCGCACGGCGGGCGGGCACCTCAGATTCCACCAGTCCGCGGTGCTCAAGTTTCTCAAACGTTGGGGCTATCCAACACCCGACTCGCTGCTCCGCGACCGCCCCCACGTGCTCGTCGTCGAGGCCGACCGCGACGCGCGCCTCGCCATGGTCGAGGCCCTCTCGATGACCCGGCCGGGCGACGACCCCGCCGCGCCGATGGTGCCCGGCGACGTCACCGGGCTGTGGATGAGCCCGAGCGCCTACCTGCACCTCTGGAGCGACCCCTACGAGGCCCTCATCGGCCTCGGCGAGCGCGCCGGCGCCGGCGCCGCGCCCGACGTCGTGGTGATCGGCTCGGGGCTCGAGGGCGGCGTCGCCCGGTGGATCCGCGCCGCGCGCGGCCGCTCGGACGAGGCCCTGCGGGTGGTGACCCTCGACGTCGACGCGGCCCCCGTGGTCGACGGCGTCTACCGCGGCCCGCGCGACGCGTTTCGCGCGCTGCTGGGCGAGGCCCTCGCGGCGTCGCGCGCGCCGGCGGCCCGCAAGCGCGCCGGTCCCTCGCGCCGCGTGCCCATCGCGCCGCGCGAGCCCATCTACGTGGCGTCGCAGGTGGCCAGCCTCTGGGGCGTCGACCTGAAGACCGTGCACGGCTGGGTCGAGAGCGGCGACGTCGAGGCCTTCCGCACGCCGGGCGGCCACCTGCGCTTCCGGCGGCGCGCGCTGCTCGACCTGCTGCGGCGCTTCCACATGCCCATCCCGGCGAGCCTGGGGCCGCGCCGCCCGATGGTGCTCGCGGTGGTGCCCGACGCCGGCATCGTCGCCGAGCTCGCGCTGGCGCTGGGCGACGGCTTCGACCTGATCTCCCGGGCCGACCCGATGGAGGGCCTCGCCGAGATCGGCGCCCTCTGCGCGGGCACCGGCATGCTCGACGCCATCGTGGTGGCGCTGCCGGCCGCCGGCGTCGACGACGTGCGCTGGGTGCGCGCCGTGCGCTCGCACCCCGACACGAAGTACGGCCGCGTGGTGGTGCTCGGCGGCGACGCGGCGCAGCAGCGGTCGTGGCAGGCGCTGGGCGTGGCCGCGACGCTCGACGCGGGCCGGGTCGGCCTCGTGCGCACCGTGCTCGAGCGGGCGCTCGGCGTGGGCTGAGCGCGGCCCTGCCGGCGCTTCGCGGCGCGGGCGCGACTGTGATAGAGCCCGTGGCCTTCATGGCGACCCCGGAGCCTTCGTCCAAGCGCAGAGACTCCCAGCAGAGGGCGGAGTTCGAGCCCCCGTCCGAGCTGGCGAAATACCTCCCCTACCTCGCCGCGGCGGCGGCGCTCGGCGGGCTCATCCTCACCGTCACGCGCTCGGCCCGCTACGGCGTCTTCGCCGCGACGGCCCTCGTCGCCGTCGGGATGCTGGGCCTCGGGTACGTCGCCTGGGAGCACACCGCGACGCTCCCCGACGGCGACCGCCTGCGCCCGATGCTGAGGGCGGTCACCGTCGCGGTGCTGCTCGGGGCGCTCGGGCCCGCCGCGATCACGCTGCATCCGCCCGCGCCGCAGTCGGTGGTGCGGCTCTCGCGGCCGGGCGACCGCGCGGAGGTCACCGTCCGCGGCGCCGCGGCGACCGTGGTGCTCGAGGCCGAGGGGGCCTTCAAGCCCGACGTCGGCGCCGAGGCGCAGGCGCACTACGAGCTCACCGCGTCGCGGCCGGGCGCCGAGGAGAGCGTGCGCGGGGTCTTCCAGCGCCGCACCGAGGAGGGCCCGCAGGCGGCGCGGCGCGTGTCGTCGGTGGTGGCCTCGCGGCACGTGCTGACGAGCGTGCACGGCCCCGGGCCGATGACCATCATCCTCGACCGGCTGCCCGAGTCGGTGCAGGCGCCGATTCGCGTCATCGTGCGGGCCGAGCCCTTCTCGCAGACCATGCTCGCGGTGCTCTTCGGGCTGCTCGCGGTCGCGGCGCTCTGGGTCGACGTGAAGGTCTCGCGCCGCAAGATCGAGTCGGCCTACGCGGCCTCGATGGGCGTCGTGCTGGCGTTCACCTTCTACCTGCACGGGCACTTCACGCACGCCTCGCTGCCGTCCGACATGCTCGCCGCCGCGCTCGTGGGCGTGCTGGGCGGCGGCGTCGGGGGCGAGATCCTGGCGCGCGTCGCGCGGGCGGCGGCGCCCGGCGACTCATAGACCGAGAGCACACCGAAGGAGACGACGAGCGATGCCGACGATGCGGGAGCGGGTGGCGGCGCTGGAGGCCCGGCGCGCGAAGGTCGCGGAGATGGGCGGCCCCGACAAGGTCGCCAAGCAGCACGAGCGGGGCAAGCTCACGGCGCGCGAGCGCTTCGGGCTCTTCTTCGACGACGGGGTCTTCTTCGAGGTCGGCGCGCACGGCACGCAGATGGGCATCGCGGCGGGGCCCGACGGCGCCGACAAGCCGCCCGCCGACGCGGTGGTCTGCGGCTTCGGCAAGGTCGACGGACGGGTCGTCTGCGCGGCCGCGTACGACTTCACCGTGAAGGGCGGGTCGATCGGCGAGGTCGGCGAGGTGAAGGTCACGCGGATGCGCGAGATGGCCTTGAAGGGCCGGCACCCGATGGTGTGGTTCATCGACTCGGCGGGGGCGCGCATCGAGCCGGGCAGGGGGAGCGAGGACGAGATCTCGCGCTTCGCCGGCAGCGGGCACCTCTTCCGCGAGGAGGTGATCATGAGCGGGGTGGTTCCGCAGGTGGCGGCGATGGTGGGCCCCGGCGCGGCGGGCACGGCGTACATCCCGGGCCTCTCGGACTTCGTGCCGATGGTGAAGAACGTCGGCTCGATGGCGCTCGCGGGCCCGCCGCTCGTGAAGGCCGTGACGGGCGAGGACGTCGAGGAGCAGGCGCTGGGCGGCTCGAAGGTGCACTGCGAGACCAGCGGCGTCGGCGACGGCGAGTACGCCGACGACGCGAGCTGCATCAAGGCCGTGCGCGCGTACCTCTCGTACTTCCCCTCGCACTGCGAGGAGGCGCCGCCCGTGGTCGAGTGCACCGACCCGATCGAGCGCCGCGAGGAGTCGCTGCTCGACCTCGTGCCCGACTCGCCCCGGCGCGCCTTCGACATGTACAAGGTCATCAAGGCGGTGGTCGACCACGGCGCCGTCTTCGACCTCAAGCCCCGCTACGCGCGCAACCTCATCACCTGCCTCGCGCGCATCAACGGCCGCTCGGTGGGGGTGGTCGCCAACAACCCGATGCACCTCGGCGGCGTGCTCGACATCGACGCGGCCGACAAGGGCGCGCACTTCATCCAGCTCTGCGACGCGTTCAACATCCCGCTGGTGTTCTTCCAGGACACGCCGGGCTTCATGGTGGGCACGAAGGTCGAGCACGCGGGCATCATCCGGCACGGCGCCAAGATGCTGCACGCGATGAGCGCGGCGACGGTGCCGAAGCTCACCGTGGTGACGCGGAAGGCCTACGGCGCGGGGTATTTCGTGATGTGCGGGCGCGCCTACGAGCCCGACCTGCTGGTGGCCTGGCCGGGCGCCGAGATCTCCGTGATGGGCGCCGAGGGGATGGTCGGCATCGCGTCGCGCAAGCTCTTCCGGGGTGAGGCGATGCCGCCGGAGATGAAGCAGCAGATGGTGGAGATGATCCAGGGGTACATCGACGTGTACAAGGTCGCGGGCTGGGGCCTGGTCGACGACGTCATCGACCCGCGCGACACCCGCAAGGTGCTCGCGTGGGGCCTGGAGCTGGCGCAGCACAAGAAGGTCGAGCGGCCGTACCGCAAGCGCGGGGTGATGCCGGTCTAGCGGGCGGCGCGGCGTCGGCGGGCGACGAGGGCGGCGAGCGCGAGCAGCGGCGCCGCGAGCGTCGAGGGCGTCGGCGGGGGCGGGGCCGCGCGGCAGGCGCAGCCGGAGGGCGGGGGGCGGAAGGTGGGCAGCACGAAGCCGTCGGGGTAGGTGTAGCCGCCGTCTCGGCGGTCGACCCCGCACGGCGTCGCGGGCTCGCCCAGCCAGCGGCCCGCCGCGAGGACGTTCGACACGGGCGCGCCGTCGCTCGCGCCGAGCCGGAGGTCGGTCGCCATCGCGTCGCGCGAGAGCGAGGTGCGCAGGCGGGTGATCCACGGGCGCGTGAGGCCGGCCGACGCGACGCCCCAGTCGTCCCGCGCCGCGGCGCTGAAGGTAGTCGCGGCGGAGAACGCGCCCGCGAGCTCGGTGACCCAGGCGCGGTCGCCGGCGCGGCGCAGGGCGCGCGCGAAGGCCGCGGGGTAGTCGCTGCGGCCGGTGGCGAAGTCCCAGGTGACGTCGTCGGAGGCGACGGTCGCGGCGGAGAAGTTCGTCACCTCCTGGCGCCCTTCGCCGACGACGAAGAGGGCGAGGTCGGTGCGGTCGGCGGCGCCCGCGCGGATCATCCGCAGCGGCAGCGCGGTGGTGCCCGCGGGCAGGCGCACGCGCAGCGGCTGGATGGCCTGCACCCCTTCGCCCGGGCGCAGGCGCGCGACGACGAAATCCATGCGCAGCTCGGTGTACCAGGCGAGCTCGGGGCCGAGGTCGTCGCCGACGCGGTAGCCGTGCGCGGTGAGCCACGCGTGGATCGCCGTCGGGTCGTCGCCGCGCACCGTGGTGACCTCGTAGGGGCCCGCGACGGTCTGGCTGACGACGTCGACGGCGGACGATCGGAGCTCGTCGCTGAGCGCGCCGCCCATCGGGCGCGGCGGCGCCGCGGTGATCGTGACCCGACCGGTGGTGGGGTTGCAGACGAAGTTCGGCGACGCGACGGCCGGGGCGGTGAGGGCGTCGATCTCGTCGAGGAAGGCCGCGCTCGCCACGTCGACGTGGACTTCCCCGCGGACGGGCAGGATCCACGCGAAGTCGTCGGGGCGGCCGGCGTAGCGGACCTGGTCCCAGAGCACGGTGGCGTCGCGGCCGAGCGAGAGCACCATGCGGTGGTCGGTGACGATGAAGGGCGCGTCGAGGCGCGGGCCCGCGTCGAGGCCGGGGAGGGGGATGGGCACGGGCGGGTATGCGCAGCCGCCGCAGGCCGCGGCGGTCGTGGGGAGCATCGCCAACGCCGCGACGAGCGACGCGCCCAGCAAGGCCGTACGCAGTGCCATCGCATCAGGGACCACGTCCGCGGCGCGGTTTCAAATGGACACCGCGGTGACCAGCGCCGCCGCGCAGGCGCCGACGCTGGGACTACGCGGGGATGCTCGCCCAGGCGGCGTCGCAGTCGTCGCAGCCGGCGCCGCGCGGGTGCAGGAAGGCGCAGGGATCGTCGCGCAGGAAGCCCACCGCGACGCGCACCGCGTCGGTCGCGCGCACGAGCCGCCCGAGGCCGTGGCCCACGGGGCCCTCGACGAGCAGGCCGCGCGCGCGCAGCGGGGCGTCGACGCGCTCGAAGTTCGCGCAGCAGTGGTCGGTCTCGTCGTACTCGACGCGCACGGGCGCGCCGTCGCGCAGCACCACGCACGACTTGTGGTCGCGGTAGGGCACCGCGGCCAGCGACTCGGCGAGGTGCATCGTGGTGTTGGCCGAGTGGTCGATGCCCAGGAGGAGCACCGATCCGCCGAGGGCGCAGGCGCGGCCGACGGGGCTGTCGATGCCGTGCGGCGGCGCGATGGGGTGCGGCGCCGTGATGACCGACGCGAGCGGGCCGACGGCCGCGAAGGAGGCGGGGTTGTCGCTGCGCACGACGCCGGGCTGGCGCCAGAAGGTGTCGGCGACGACGCCCATCGCGAGGCACGGCGTGGCGGCGCCGTCGAAGGGGCGCTCGTCGTCATCGGACATCGAGGGCATGACCAGCGTCGCGGCGGGGTCGAGCGCGGCGCGCAAGGCGGTGATGAGTCCGAGCGGGCCGCCCTCGACGGGGCCGACGGCGCGGAAGGCGGAGTGGACGACCACGACGGGCACGCCGGCGAGGCCGAGCGCGCGGAGCTGCGCGACGAGCGTGGACTGCGGGACGGGCGTTCGAGCGGTCACGGATGTCTCACTGTGTTCGTCTCTACCCGCCGAAGACGACGGAGAGGTTGATCGTTCCGAAGGTGGAGAAGGCGCTGCTGCGCGAGTCAGGGACCGCGGTGGTGCCCAGGTTGAGCAACGGCGTGTTGCTGTAGCTCTCGCCGAACTCGACCCCGACCGCCGCCGCCGGGCTGAACCAGTAGCGGGTCGACAGCCCCAGCAGGAAGCCGAAGGCCGCGCCGCTGTCGGAGCGGCCGGCCACGTCGTAGGAGACGCGCGAGATCGACGCGCCCGCGAGGAAGCCCAGCTCGACGCGGCCGTCGACGGCGCGCGCGAGCACCCGGTCGACGAGCACCCCGAGGCCGAAGATCAGGGTCTTCGAGCGGGTCGTGTCGCTCGATGGCGACGAGGTCGACGCGAGCGACGGGGCGAAGGCCAGCGACCACGACCCCCCGCGGTACCCGACCGCGGCGCCGAGCGCGGTGCTGGTCCCGAGGCCGCCGAGCGAGGCGAGCCCGCCGAGGCCGCCGAGCACCCCGACGCCCCCGATGGAGGTGCCGATGCGCCCCTGCGCCAGGAAGCCCGTATTGGGCCCGCGCCACCGCCGCGCCGGCTCGCTCGCGGGATCGGCCGCCGGCACGGTCTGCGCGCCCGCCAGCGCCGGGGCGCAGAGCAGCGCCATCACCACCGCCGCGCTGAACCGCCGCTCAGCGCCCATGAAACACCGCCTCGCGGCGCTCGACGAAGGAGCGCAGCCCCTCGGACGCGTCCTCGCTCGCCATCAGGGCGCGCGCTTCGGGCATCAGCCGCGCGTAGGCCGCGGCGTGGCCCTGCTCGAGGCACAGCTTCGCGTTGGCGCGCGCCGCCTGCACCGCGAGCGGCGCCTGCGCGGCGATGGTCTCCGCCAGCGCCATGGCCCGCGCCACCTGCTGGCCCGGGTCGGTCACCTCCTGCACGACGCCGATGCGGCGCGCCTCGTCGGCGTCGAAGGCGTCGCCCGTCAGCACGTAGCGCATCGCGTTCTGGTAGCCCGCGGTCTGCGCGAAGCGGAGCGTGGCGCCGCCGAAGGGCATGATCCCCCGGCGCACCTCGAACTGCGTGAACTTCGCGTCGCGCGAGGCCACCACGACGTCGGCCGCGAGCGCGAGCTCGACGCCGATCGTGTAGCAGTAGCCCTGCACCGCCATCACCACGGGCTTCTTGCGACGCCGCCCCGCGAGGTCGAGCGGGTCGACGCCCCCGTCGACGTGCAGCTCGCCGCCCGCCGCGACGTGCGGACCGACCTCCCCGAGGTCGAGCCCCGCGGTGAAGTGGTCGCCGTGCGCGAAGAGCACGAGGCAGCGCAGCTCGGGGTCGTCCTCGAGGCGCCCGTAGGCCGCGGCCAGCTCGCGCAGCATCTGGAGGTTGAAGGCGTTGCGCTTGGCGGCGCGCGACAGCCCGACCGCGAGCACACGCCCGCGGGTCTCGATCGTCAGCGTGGGGTCGGTCATCGCGCGATGACAGCGCGAACGCCCCGGCGCCGCAACGCCATCCCCCGCGTTCGGCCCTTACTCCCAGCGCACCCCGGCGTCGCGCAGCAGCGAGTCGGCGAAGGCTTGCCCGAACACCGTCGCCTGCAGCTCGCGCGCGTTGGCCACGTACCACCCGAAGAGCGCCCGCCAGTGCTGCCACAGCCCCGCCTGCGCCGCCGCGTCGAGGGGGGCGCCCGGGCGCAGCGCCGTCAGCTCCTGCTCCATCGCGTAGGGGCTCAGCCGGTCGAGCAGGGCGCGCACGCCCTCGATCACCGCCCCGCCCAGCTGCCCCGGACGCTCGGCGAGCTCGGCCGCGAGCTGGCGCAGCCCCAGCACCTTCGCCGCGATGGGCGCGTCGGCCGCGAACAGCCACCGCAGCAGCACCGCGCTCTCGTCGCCCCGCAGCCCGTCGCCCGAAGCCGCGCCCGCCGCGGCCTCGACGAAGGCCCGCGGTTCGAGCACGGCGCGCAGCGCGATGAGCGCGTCGGCCATGCCGTCGAGCGCCGCCGCGAGGCGCAGGACCACGTCGTCGAGGTCGGCGAGCGTCGCGGGCGGCGCCGCGCCGTAGCGGTGCCCCACCTGCCGCAGCCGCAGCAGCGCGTGCGCCGCGAGGGCCTCCTCGGTGACCACGCCGTGCTCCAGCGCGAGCGCCCGCAGCTCGGGCAGCTCGTCGAGCTCGGGGTGCGCGGTGAGCAGCGCCCGCAACG
>JAQBQI010000093.1 GCA_028287085.1 Myxococcaceae bacterium | reverse complement strand
TCGGGGCGGCGTCGGTCGGGGCACCGTCACGGCGGTCCCGGCGGAGGCCGGCGGGGTCGCGGTGGCCGGGTCGAGGATGTGGAACTCCACCCGGCGGTTGGCCGCGCGGCCCGAGGCGGAGTCGTTGGGCACCAGCGGGCGGGAGGCGCCGTACCCGTGGCCCTCGACCCGGCCGGGCTCGACGCCGTGCGCCAGGAGCCACGCGACGACCGACTGCGCGCGGCGCTGCGAGAGGGCCAGGTTGGCCTCGTCGCCGCCGACGGTGTCGGTGTGCCCCTCGACGCCGACGCGCCGGATCTCGGGCTGCGCGCGGAGCGCCGCGACGACCGCCGTGAGCACCCGGAAGCTCGGCGCGAGGATGCGGTCGCGGTTGGTCGCGAAGAACACCGGCTGGAGGATCACGATCATGCCGTTGCGCACGACGACGAGGCCGGGGCAGCCGTTGCGGCGGGGCTGGGGGCTGGGCGCGCCGACGACGTCGGGGCACGCGTCGGTGGCATCGGGAACCGTGTCGTGGTCGCGGTCGGGGAGGGCGCAGCCCGGGCGGGCCGGGTCGGGGTGCAGGCCCTGCGGCTCGGTGCGGCACTGGTCGGCGTGGTCGAGCACGCCGTCGGTGTCGGTGTCGGCGTCGGGGCAGCCCGGCCGATCGGGGTCGGGCGACGGGCCCTGCGGGGTCGTCGCGCAGCGGTCCTCGTGGTCGTACACGCCGTCGGCGTCGCCGTCGGCCGAGGGGCAGCCGGTTCGCGTGGGGTCGGGGTGGTCGCCCGCCGCCACCGCGGGGCAGAGGTCGGCCGGGTCGGCGACGCCGTCGCCGTCGCGGTCGCGCGTCGGACAGCCCCGGTGCTGCGCGTCGGGCGACGCCCCGGCGGGCTCGGCGGGGCACTCGTCGTCGGCGTCGAGCACGCCGTCGCGGTCGGCGTCGAGGGGACCGCGCGCGGCCTCGTCGGACGGCGCGCGCACCGAGAGCGAGAGCCCCGCGGACCAGTACTGCGCGTCGCTCGGGTGGTCCTGCGAGGCGGCGGCGAAGAGGTGCCCGTAGCGGGCCACCGGTCCGAGCCCGACCGCGCGGCCGAGGGCGAACTCGAAGCCGAGGCCCGCGTCCACGGCGAGGCGGTCCTCGCCGCCGGTGACGCCGAGGCCCACGTTGCCGTCGAGGAAGATCCGGCCGGCGCTGCCGACCATGGGCTCGATGCGCAGGCCGCCGGTGACCGAGTATTGCCCCCCGTCGGGGCGGCCCCCCGCGGCGTCCGACGACGGGAACCACCAGTTGGAGAACGACGCCTGGAGCGCCACGGGGCCGAAGAGCGTGAACCCCAACCGCCCGGACGCCTGCACGTCGAGGCCGTAGCCGAGCGTGTCGCGCTGGTAGCTCGCCAGCATGGTCCCGGCGCCGACCTCGGCGCGCACGACGAGGCGCTGGGCGAAGGTCTGCGCGGTCGCGGGGCGGGGGGCGGCGACGAGGGCCGCCGCGAGGGCGACGGCGATCAGCGGCGCGCGGCGGTTGGTTCGGGGCGAGGGGCGGACGGGCATTCCGGGGTGACTCCAGCGGTGCGGGTTGAGGATCGCGGTCGGCGACGCGGCCGCCGTGGGTCCGTGCCGCGCGGCCCGGTCGGGGCGCCGCAGCGGCAGGACCGACGACGGAGGGTCGCGGTGGGGGCGACGCGTGGTGGATCTCGTCGGTCGTCGCCGCGATGATCAGAAGCCCACCGGCCCCGAGGTCTGCCAACGTGGAGCCCGTGCGGGGGTGGCGCCACCCCGCGGCGCGGCAAGACCGGCGACGCGGCGGCGATATACGGGGGCTTTACGGCTGGTTGGGACAATAAACCGGGCGCGGACGATTGCGAGAAAGGGCGCCGACGGCGGTGGCGTGATTCACATCGACGAGTCGATCGACGAGACGCTCGCCGCCGCCGTCGCTCCACGGAGACGACCGACCACTACCGGGATCAGTCCCTAGAACTACGGCGTCGCGGCCACCGTGAGCACGTACGACGCGACGTTGGCGGTGCGCACCGTCGACGACTGAACGCCGCGCGCGCAGACCGTGTACGTGCCCGCGACGAGGCCGCCCGCGCTCGGGAAGACCGACCGCCGACCGCCGTCCATGTGGGCGCACAGGCCGGGTCCGTTCTGCGTGGTGGTGAGTCGCACCGTGACGCCGTCGGTGTCGTAGAGGTCGAGCGCGAGCGCGCCGGACGTGACGGGGCAGCGGCCGTTGCCGTCGCTCACGAAGGCCACCAAGTTGCCGCCCGCGGGCACGACCACGGGGACGCAGTCCACGTCGCCGTAGGCCAGCGCCCCGACGAACGCGCTCGGCGTCGACACCGCGCGCGCGGCCGACAGCGCGGCCGTGTCGTTGGGCTCCGTCTCGACGCCCTGCGCGCCGCAGCGCCCGCGCACCGACGAGCTCGCGAGGCACGCCTGCCCGGCGGAGCAGCGCGTCGTGCCGCCGAGGGGGTCGCAGTCGGTGACGGCGGCCGCGGAGCACACGCCGGGTGAGGGCGGTGAGCAGGTGAGGCCCGCCGCGCACGCGCCGCCGCTGCCGCAGCGGGCGCCCGCGACGGTGCC